>DAINRK010000053.1:0-14061 GCA_036741855.1 Anaerolineales bacterium | reverse complement strand
GATTGCTGCGCTCGTACAGGTATTTGGTAAAGATCTCTCGCCTTAGTTGATCGCATTTTTTTCGAATACGGGGAATAGAGGCCGCACCTTATGATCATTTAGAATTAATGTATAGTGATAAAATTATCGTATCAAATAAAAAGATTCTTTAAGTAGTCGCTCGAAATATGATATTTATTGTTTACCGAAACAGGAACGACTACTTAGTGTAAGGAGTTACGATGTATATTGATCCAAACACTGGTGGTATTCTTTTCCAGGCGCTTGCAGGGGCTTTAGTGGCGATATCTGGCGTATTATTTGTCTTTTCGCGCAGGATTAAGGAGGGAATTGCGCGTCTGCGACGCCGGGCCCGCAACGATGACAATAAAGAGGATGCTGAAAAATAATTTTCCAGTTTCATGAAGACACTTATCCTGGGGTTTGACTCATTCGATCCTGCCATCTTTGAGGCGATGGCGGGACAGAATCAATTACCGAATCTTGAGAAGTTCATTTCAAAGGGCGGCTATTCAAAGTTAGACGTATGCTCTCCCCCACAGACTGAGGTGTCGTGGACAAGCATTGCCACCGGTGTAGACCCGGGTGGTCATGGTATCTTCGATTTCGTTCACCGTGACCCTCAAACATATCTTCCTTATGTTTCCATTTTGCCCACGCGCAAAGGTGTGCTGGGTGAACAATTCGTTCCACCTTATAACACTAAGACCTTTTTTGAGGAGACAGCAGAACTTGGTTATCCTGCCACTGCTTTATGGTGGCCTGCTATGTTTCCGGCGCGCCCAGAACTACCTGTGATGACTCTTCCAGGGCTTGGGACACCTGATATTCGCGGTCAACTGGGAGTTGGCACTTTATTTTCAACAGAGGCCGAAGAGAAGAAAAAGGTGAGGGTAGTGAAGCTGGCATCGGCTGGGAAAGATCGCTATCAAGCTGATCTACCAGGTCCGGAAGTTTCAAGCAAATCTGGTCGACATCCAATTACCATTCCTCTTATTTTGGACATATTAGATGACAGTACAGCTAAATTATCCATGGGTGGAACTAGAATCCCCTTACGCATTGGGGAATGGAGTCAAATCACTGAGTTACAGTTTAAAGCGAGTTTGCTGTTTACAGTTCATACTATCACACGGGTCATATTAACAAGCATAAAAGATGTTGTTCGATTATATATTCTGCCTTTACAGATCCATCCCTTGCATTCAACATGGCATTACGCCTCATCTGGTTCATTTGCTAAAAAATTGTGGAAAAATGTCGGACCCTTTCTCACCCTTGGTTGGCCTCAAGATACAACTGGACTGGAAGAGGGTTGTATCACTGATGACCAATTCCTGACATTATGTAAGGAGATCTTCGAGCAGAGAATTAATATTCTTTATTACTTATTAGGTGACTTCAAGGAAGGTGTGTTGGCAAGTATTTTCGACTGTTTGGATCGGGTGCAGCATATGTTTTATCATGATCGTCAGGACGTTGTGCGCAACTGGTATCAACGCCTGGACCTTTTTGTTGGCAATGTGCAAGAGAAAATCTCTTCGTGGAATGACAAGTATCGTTTTCTTGTGCTATCTGACCATGGGTTCAGTGAGTTCAGAAATAAAGTTCATTTGAATCGCTGGTTATTGGAATGTGATTATCTGGCATTTAGTAACGGCACTTCAACTGGTGATCTAACAAATGTCGATTGGGAAAAGACTCGCGCCTATTCAGTTGGCTTGAACAGCATCTATCTAAATATTCAAGGCAGGGAAGGGCAAGGAAGTATTCCTGCAGACGCAGTTGAATCCACGCTGTCCGAGATCAAAGAAAAGTTATTGGATTGGAAAGATGCAGACGGAAGCACGGTAGTGGAAAACGCGCGGCCGAAGCATGAGATTTATACTGGTCCCTACACGCGCTTCGGGCCGGACCTCGTGGTTGGCTACGCAGCCGGATACCGTTCCTCCGCTGAGACGGGGCTGGGTAAGATCCCTGAAGCCGTTATAGAACCCAATCATGATCACTGGGGTGCTGATCACTGCATGGATGCTGATATTGTTCCCGGTGTGATTTTTGCCAACCGTGACCTTCGAGATTTTGGGAGGATCTCATTCCGCGACATTCCTTTTTTGGCAATCGGTAAACATCTCGATCAGTCTCACATCAAACCGCCGTCACAAATGGACAGACAAGGTCAACAAGATGTTGAGGAGAGATTGAAAGGTCTTGGATATCTGTAGTGAATAAATTCTTTTCAAGCCTTAACAAGAAAAAGTCATCTGCGAAACCGGTTATCATCGTGTCTGGCCTTCCGAGGTCTGGTACTTCGATGATGATGAAAATGCTTAACGAGGGAGGATTGAACATCGTCACTGATGTGATCCGTCAGGCAGATGACGACAATCCGAATGGCTATTTTGAACTGGAGACCGTTAAATTGTTGCCCGAAGGAAACTTTGCATGGCCCCAGAATACGAGTGGCAAAGTGGTTAAGGTGATATCGTCATTATTGGAATACTTACCCTCACAATACTCCTATAAAGTCATCTTCATGGAACGGGAAATAAAGGAAATCCTGGCTTCGCAGAAGAAGATGCTTCTGAACAGGAACGAATCTGCCAAGTTAGACGATTCAGAGATGGAAGTGCAATTTCGAAATCATCTGGCTGCGGTGAAAGCCTGGCTTGTGCGGCAGACAAACATAGAAGTTTTGTTCGTAAATTTCAGTGCGCTCATTTCGGAAGCAAAACCTTGGTGTGATCGAATTTCTGATTTCATCAGTATTCCGCTGGATATCGATCGTATGCTCTCCGTTCCAACTGAAAAGTTGTACCGAAATCGGGTTGTTATTGAACATAAATAAGTTGACGATATAATCCCTTCCAAGAAAAAATTGAACACTTTGACTCGCTTCATAATCCAAAGGTACTCCAAACAGAGCCTCTGGTCTCTGTTTCTGATGTGCGCCTTTCCGCTTCATCTATGGGCACTGATCCTCATTTTTAGAGATTTATCCTGGGTGGCCGAACGCACAAATATGTGGGATGCTATCGGTGTTGCCTCTTATGGTCTTGTGATTGCGTTTATCGAAAGCGCGTTATTTTTTATGGCGATTACACTGCTTGGTCTGGTGATTTCAACAAGGTGGAGTGAGGATCGTCGTGTTGCTCTGCTCAGCGTTCTTGCCCTCGTGACTACTTTGTGGGCGATTGATGGTCAGGCCTATTTCATCTGGGGAAATTATGTGCCGGAACAGATGTTACGACATATTGGTTCATCGGAACATCCGCTGCGACTTTTGTATGCTTCCGTGCTGGCCCTGGTAGTACCGACAATCATAATTCCAGTTTATTTGGTATTGAAGTCTGACCGCTTCCTGAGTCTGATAGAGGGATTGATTGAACGGATCTCCTTGTTAACCATGTTCTATTTATTTTTTGATCTAGTGGGGTTGGTTGTCGTTATTATCCGTAACATTTAGCCGAATGAGTGAATGAGGATTTAATAATAAAAGACGCACCGAATGGTGCGTCTTTTTTGAACCCAATTAACTCTATCGTACTCGAATGACCTGCCCAACATAGATCAGATTGGGATTCTTGATGTTCGTGTTTAGTGCCAACAGTGCATCGACAGTCGTCCCGTATTTGGCAGCGATGATCCTAAGGGTATCGCCTTTTTGGACAATATGCGTTGAAAGCTCTGCAGGGATCGTGATCGCCTGTCCAACGTAAATGACATTCGGGTTGGAAATCTGCAGGTTGACCTTGAGGATCAAATCCACTGTCGTGTTGAATTTCGCGGCGATTTTCCGTAGCGTGTCTCCACTCTGGACGTAATAAACCTGTCCACTGGTTGGAGGAGGCGGCACAGGCACACCTTGACCCGATGGCACCACTAGTCGCTGACCTTCGTAGATCAGGTTGACATTGACGATGCTGCTGTTCAGAGATACCAGAATATCAACCGTGGTCCCAAAGCGATTTGCCAGCAACCTCAACGTATCGCCGCGCGTCACAACATAGGTGTTATAGCCATCATTACTAGTGATGATGGCACCCGGCAACAACAGTACCTGACCCGGATAAATCAGATCGCCCGAGCCTATC
This sequence comes from Anaerolineales bacterium, assembly GCA_036741855.1. Classification (GTDB taxonomy): domain Bacteria; phylum Chloroflexota; class Anaerolineae; order Anaerolineales; family Villigracilaceae; genus Defluviilinea. Next base: position 9,967 of record DAINRK010000053.1, on the reverse strand, counting down.
TCAGGGTTCGCCCTCCGCAATGCGGAGACCGTCGTGACACAACGATCCGCGATCTTGCGCAACGTATCGCCGCTGACAACTGTCACGCTGGTGCCACATCCGGCCGCAAACGCAGGGCTTGTCGAAGCAAACAAGGCAAGCAAAACTGCAAAAAGGATAAAGGATTGTAAAAACTTTTTGGCGTTCATCGAAATCTCCATTTCTTTATGATCAATAAAGAAGATGAATTTCGATATCTAAAAGTTCCCCTAAAGCCAGCAGGCAGTACCAACTTCCTACTGATTTACATGATAAATCAAAGGAACGCGCATCTGCGGTCATCGCGTAGCGCTGAAGTGTATCGGAAAAGAAATACCCGCTTACCGCGGGATCAAGTTCAGGGGACGCGAGGAGCGTTATGTCTATTGGCAGGCGCTCAAGGAAAGTGGATTATACTTACGACCCATAAAACAACTCGGAGAATGAAATGGACACGATCATCGAAAGCGTCTCTGCACTGGAAATCCTCGACTCGCGCGGTAACCCGACTGTCGAAGTGGAAGTCACACTGGCGGACGGCTCATGGGGACGCGCGGCAGTTCCATCGGGTGCATCCACGGGCGAGCATGAAGCGCTCGAAATGCGCGATGGCGATAAGAAGCGGTATTTGGGTAAAGGTGTGACGAAGGCAGTTGCCAATGTGAATGGCGTGATCGCCGATTCTCTCTTCGGCTGGGATGCGGCGGAACAAAAAGCAATCGATATGGAATTGCTTGCGTTGGATGGCACGCCGAATAAATCAAAACTTGGCGCGAACGCGATTTTAGGTGTTAGCCTGGCGGTGGCAAAAGCAGCTGCAAACTCATTTGGCTTGCCTCTTTATCGTTATTTGGGCGGCGTGTACGCGCATGTTCTCCCGGTACCGATGCTCAACATTATGAATGGCGGCGCGCATACCAGTTGGCAATCCACCGACATGCAGGAATTCATGGTCATGCCGTTGGGCGCAGGATCCTTCGCGGAAGGCTTACGATGGGGCGCAGAGATTTATCACACGCTCAAGGCCGTCCTGAAAGAAAAAGGATATCCCACGCTTGTGGGCGATGAAGGCGGATATGCCCCGGCATTGAAAGCCAATAGCGAAGCAGTCGAATTAATTCTTACTGCGATCGAAAAAGCCGGCTTTAAAGCCGGGCGCGGCCGGGATGTTGCTATCGCTCTGGATCCCGCCGCGTCTGAGCTTTATGAAGAAGATTCAAAAACATATAACCTTCGCAAGGAGGGAAAAAAATTAACTGGCGAGCAAATGGTTGATTTCTGGGCAAAATGGATCAACGATTATCCCATTGTTTCCATCGAAGATGGGCTTGCCCAGGATGATTGGGATGCGTGGAAATTGATGGTTCAAACAGTTGGGAATAAATGTCAACTGGTCGGTGATGACCTGCTAGTAACAAACCCCGAACGTGTGCGGCGTGCGATCAAGGAAAACGCAGCGAATGCCCTGCTTGTGAAGGTGAACCAGATTGGCTCTCTCACTGAAACGATCGAAGCCGTGGAAACATGTCAACGTGCAGGATGGAGAGCAGTGACCAGCCATCGTTCCGGCGAAACAGAAGATACAACCATTGCTGACATCGCGGTTGCATTGAATTCCGGTCAGATCAAGACAGGGGCCCCCGCACGTTCAGACCGGGTTGCGAAATATAACCAACTGCTCCGCATCGAAGCCGAATTGGGAGATACCGCCAAATACGCCGGCTGGGATGCGCTGAAATCGTAATTCGAAGACAAACCAATTTAACCACAGAGCACACAGAGCAATTTGAGTTTTTTCCCAATGTTTTGCACGCTTCCCTGGCACCGTCCGCCAGGGAGGTTGTGTGTCTAATGTTTTAATGCCCGCGCTAAATCTTGTTTGCATATTTCTCGGCAAATAACGCAGTCGTCCCGCCCGTGTGCCAGAATAATATGGTTTCTTGCTTTTTGAAAAATCCCTTGCGGATCAAATCAATCATCCCCGCGGCGGCACGACCTGTATAAACAGGATCGAGCAATAGACCCTCATACTTCGCAAACAATCTAACTGCTTCGCGCTCCGCGTCCGTCAAGACGCCGTACCCTGCTTTGCAGTAATCGGCATTTGCCCACACATCAGTTGGATTGAACTCAATCTGCTCCCCCAGCTTATTACTCGCATCTGATGCCAGCGCAGAAACACGTGTCTTCAACCATTCTACTGGTTCATCAATGCTAATACCCAATATTTGTCCCTTATATCCAAACACGCGTTGACCTAACACCAGTCCCGCATGCGTTCCCCCGGAGGAGGTGCCAAACACGATCCAATCCGCGGAGATGTTCTGCTCCACAAACTCTTTTATCGCAAACGCGTATCCTAATACGCCCGTTGGGCTTGAGCCACCATCTGTGACAAGGTAAGGCTCCTTTCCATCTGCGATGGCCTGATCATATGTCTCCTGGAGGACTCGATCTCTATCTTTACGATCTGCAATTACGACAAGCTGCGCGCCGAACAATTGGTTAAGCAGCAGGTTTGCAGATGGATGTTCAGGCATTTCCCCGTTCAACACGAGCATGCAGTCAAAACCGAATCGAGCCGCGGCTGCCGCAGTCTGGCGGCAATGATTGGATTGCAGTGCCCCACCTGTGATCAGGGTCTTCGCGCCTTGTTCCCGCGCTTCCGCGATAAGGAATTCGAGTTTGCGAGTCTTATTGCCTCCAAAAGCAAGTCCAGTTTGATCGTCGCGTTTGATTAAGATTCTCGGTCCATTCAAATACTCAGTCAGACGTGGAAGTTGTTCGATCGGAGTAGGAAGATGAGCAAAATGATATCGAGGAATATCCATTACGCACCTCCAAGCGATTGTTTCGTCTTTGCTTTGCCACGTGAGCGCATCACATCCAGAACGCGCGGAATGACCTCTGAATACATCTTATACCAGAGCGGATTTGGCGCGTAATCCCATGCACCTAAAGTTCGGACGACCTTTCCGCCCAAACCTTCCTTGAAGCGATAGACGCCCCACATCGTATCGCTTTCATCAAACACATCCGGTGCACCCCACAAATCGTAAGTTAGACAACCTTTTGCCCTGGCGCGTTTCATCGCTTCCCATTGTAAAAGATAAGCTGGCATCTTTTCACGATGGACTTCACGTGACATGCCGTAAACATAATATGCGCGGCTTACGAAATAAAAGACAAAGATCCCAGCAACGGGCGCGCCATTCACCTCAGCAATAAGCGGCTCACAGGTTGGCTCATCAGAATTCATAAATATATTCCAAACTGTTTTGTAATAGCCTTCATCTCGAATGACAAATCCATCCCGCACCGAAGTTTGAACATACATTTTATAAAGCATCGATAAATCTTCTTCCTTGCCTACGCGCACTGTGACACCTTTCTTCTCCGCTAAGCGGATGTTGTAACGCGTTTTCTGTTTCATGCGCGCAAGCAACGCTTCCTCGGATGGAGTCAAATCGATAAGGACCGTATTCTTGAACTGAATTTGATCTGACGAATATCCCCATCCTTCACGCTTCAAATCCGACAACACTACCTGCCCGTCATTATTCATGACATTATCTACACTGTTCGGCGCTCCGGTTCCCAGCACCACATCGGGATCCATCTTCAAAAAGATGGCACCTTGTTTTTTCGCGAAAGACTGCAAATCATTGAGAACGCGATCTCTCAATGTTTCATTTGACCAGTCGAGCAGTGGACCCTTTGGTGAATAAAGGATGGATAACCGCGCGGCGAATGCATTGCGGAGGATTTGGCGTTTCAAAATCAAAGCAGCAGCTACACAGTGAGCAGTATCCAGTGACCAGTGATCGGTGTCTTTGAAAATAGAAAACTTCCCATCATCAGTCCAAATCGCGTATAGTGGAGTCCACCCATACTTTGCCTTCACCTGTCCCCATTCGTAGGTTTGGAGGAAATGTGAGTTGGGAAGTTTTGAAATAATCGAATTCCAGGATTTACTTTCCACTTCTATTCTCTATGCCTAAGAAATCTTAAATAAGCCCAATACAGTAACGGATTATAGACTCGATCCATCGCTTGAACCGCACGTTTGATTTCACCTCCAAAACCACGCTTGAAGCGATAGACCCCCCATAAGCCATCGTGTCGCGTCTCAAAATTGGCTTCCAACGTTGCTTCGTCTTCATCAGGCACACCCCAGAGATCATATTCTTCACAGCCGCGCCCTTTTGCCCATTTCATCGCCTCCCATTGAAGTAAATATGTCGGCATACGGTTGCGTTCTTCGTCTGTGGATGCTCCATAAAGGTAATAAGCACGGATTCCGTTTCGAGCGACAAAAATCGCAGCTAAAGGTTTTCTTTCATATTCAGCGACTAATATTTCGCCCATTTGCATGGGGTGAAGCAATTCATATGCGCGCTTGTAATATTCAAAAGAGTGAACCCCAAATCCATCGCGGTTTCCTGTGAAGTGCATCATCTTGTGAAAAGATTCAATGTCATCCCACGCGCGAACAGTCACACCTTTTTTTTCAGCGAGGCGGATGTTATAACGCGTTTTCTGTTTCATGCGCGCAAGAATTTCTGCTTCGTTCTCTTTTATGTCAACAATGATAGTGCGAGGAGGCTGAATATTGTGTTTAGAAACCTCCCAATTATTTTGAAATAGAGTGGCAACACTGAGGGAACGGGGAGATTGATTTAAGTCTCGTGGGAGCAACTCTTTCCGCAAATTAAATTGGACTTCTTCAATATCCCAGGCATCCAGTTCAAACTTACAGAAAACTGCATGATTCTTTTTACAAACAATATCAATCTGTTTCCAAAAAGCTTCATTATTAACGGACAATGGGTTACTGCAAACAGGACCCTTAGGAATATAACCTATGGTGAGTCCAAGTGGCAATTTGCGAAACAAAATCTGCACGCCTACATTCCCCGTGATAACTCTTATAGGTTTCCAACCAAACGCGGACTTCAACTCACCCCAGTCGGCGGTTTGTAGAAGATGCGCGTCGGGATCTTGGGAGAGGAATTGATTCCATTCAGTGAGGGTGACAATGGACATTTTAGATATGTTCGGTGGTCGAGTACGAAGGTATTGAGACCACACGCTTCAAGAATAATTTTGATTGTTATACGCTGGCCTCGATACGCCTTCGGCTGAGGTCTCAGGCTACTCGACCAGCAAAGGATTTTTTAGATGATAGATGTTATATCCGGATGTGAAGATTCGCGAATGGATGAGCCAGGGATCAATTCATCGAGGAGCTCGATAATCGCGTCAGGGTCAGCGGAGTGGCAGAGGGCAGTCAGCGTCTCGATGGCGTGAATCAAATTGAGGCTTGGAGAGGAAGCGTCTACATCTAGGTGGAAGATATCTGGATGCAGAGTTTTCGATAGAGGCGTTCCTTCATCCCAAAGCTCTTCCGTTAACTTTTCGCCGGGCCGAATACCCGTATAGGAAATCTCGATATCGCGATGCGGTTCGAGGCCGGAGAGTCGGATAAGGTCTTCGGCGAGGTCGAGAACACGAATGGGCTGCCCCATGTTAAGCACAAAAGTTTCGCCTCCGCTCTCCAGGGACGCCGCCTGTAAAACAAGGTAGACGGCTTCAGGAATGGTCATAAAGAACCGATACATGTCAGGATGTGTGATGGTTACCGGACCGCCGTTCGCGATTTGCTGCTTAAAAATGGGTATGATACTGCCGCGACTACCAAGAACATTTCCGAAGCGGACAACGGTGAAAGGGCGTTTAGAATTGTGGGCAGCCTCAAGCACGATCATCTCTGCGAGACGTTTCGTGGCGCCGTAGATACTTGCCGGGCGAACTGCTTTATCCGTGGAGATAATCACGAATCGTTCGACGCTGGCATCGAGCGCGGCTTGCACGACATTACGAGTCCCCATAATATTGTTTGTTACTGCTTCAACAATATTCGCCTCCATCAGTGGGACATGCTTGTGTGCTGCCGTGTGAAAGACAATCTGCGGTTGATGTTGTTCGAAAACCGACGCAAGCCGCTCTGAATTGCGAACATCCGCGATCACCGGGGCAAAAATATGATTCGGATAATCCTGCCGCAATTCAAGAAGAATCTCAAAGATGCTGTTTTCGCCATGGCCCAGCAAGACCAATTGAGAAGGGTTACGGCGAGCGATTTGGCGGCATAACTCACGCCCAATCGAACCACCCGCACCCGTAACAAGAACGCGTTTACCTTCAAGTGCTGCACCAACTGCTTCATCATTGACATGTACATGCTCGCGTCGCAACAGGTCGGTGATCTCCACTTCACGCAATCTATTTACGCTCACTTTGCCACCGATTAATTCATAAATTCCCGGCATGGTACGGGATGTTATTCCTTTCATACGGCAGATATTATTGACCAGCCTTACCAATCTGCCTGGCGCAGATGGGATCGCAATAATCACCTGATCGATATGATGTAATTCAATTACAGATAAAAGATCAGCGACAACGCCAATCACGGTCACTCCATGAATAGAGTGTTTTTGTTTGGAGGGATCATCATCTAAAAACCCTACCGGAGTTAAATTAAGTTGTGATGATTTTTGAAGTTCACGCACGACCAATGCTCCTGCATCTCCCGCGCCGATGATCAAAGCTCGTTTGCCTTTACCGTTCGCGCCTGAAGCCATAGACTGCTCTGCGAGGAGGCGCAATGCGAACCGTGAGCCACCAATCAGTACAAGAGAGAGAATCCAGTCAATGCCAAGTGCGGAACGCGGCATTCCTGGAAGCACATTTCCCGTGACGATCAATATTGCCATTATTCCAGAGGTCAACACAGAAGCCGTTGTGACTGCGATTGTAATTAGACGCAGTTCGCCAGTGCTGGCATAAATCCACAAACGGCGATAGAGACCAAAGAAAAAGTAAGTTGGAATTTTTATGGCCACTGCAATTATGATCATCAGCACCACTGCGGGAAAATAAAACGGCAACTGCCCTACATCCAGGCGCAATGCGAAACTACCCAACACGGAAACAATGGTAAGGGCAATATCGCCGATTAAGACGAACCGATTTCGGATGTGAGGGCGGGATGTCATGAGCAATTGGGGAATGGTAATTCGCAAATATAGAGGTAGACGCTTTGCGTAGAGATCTTAGCGCATCCAGTCCACGGTTTCTTTCAAACCATCAGCTAAGGGAACTTGTGCGCGAAAGCCCATTATATCCATTGCTTTCTTTGGGCTTCCTGCCGAACGATAAATATCTCCTGCACGCGGTGGTGCAAACTCGGGCTGCGGCGCGTTGGGGAACAAATCATGTAATACCTCAAGCAGATCGAGCAAACGCGTTTCAACACCTGTGCATACATTAAATATTTTTCCTGCTGCATCTGGATGTTCAGATGCAGTCAAATTCGCACGCACAACATCATGAACATTGATAAGGTCGCGCGTCTGCCCACCATCTCCAAATATCGTCACAGGTTTGCCATCCAGCAATCGACGCGCAAAGATGGGAACTGCCGCGGCGTACATTGAGTCGGGTCGCTGACGCGGACCATACACATTGAAGTATCGCAAGGCAACCACTTCAAAATCAAAGGAGTTTGTGAATAATTCAGCATACATTTCATCCACACGCTTGGATACTGCGTAAGGCGACAGCGGTTGAAGTGGCGTTTCCTCGATCAAGGGCAACGCGTCTGACTCACCGTACACGGCTGCGCTTGAGGCGACTACCGCGCGTTTTACGTCTGCCCTTCGCGCTGCATCCAATAACAATGACGTGCCCGTGATATTCACATTGAAACATTCCTGTGGCTCGTCCATCGATTGTGGAACGGAGACAAACGCCGCTTCATGAAAAATGACTTCGACTCCATGCAGTGCCTCTTTTAGGCGGGAGGCATCCCGCACATCTCCTTCGAGGACCTCCAGCTGATTTCCGCTAAATTGGCGAGTCAACTCTTCGATGTTTTCGCGTTTGCCTGTGCTGAAGTTATCCAATACGCAAACAGATGAACCCTGTTCAAGCAATTTTCGAGTGATGTGAGATCCGATAAACCCCGCACCACCAGTAACAAGATATTTCAATCTACCTCCCGGTGCGCCTGATCACCGTACCAATCGTGCGTAGGATGATCTGGAAATCCATCGTAAAAGTACGATGCTTAATATAGTAAAGGTCATACTCCAGCTTGACTGCCGTTTCCGTCACACTGGCGACATATCCATAATTGATCTGAGCCCAGCCTGTCAGTCCCGGCTTGACGAGCAGCCGCGCTCGATAGAAAGGAATCTGTTTCTGATATTCTGTCACCAATTCCGGGATTTCGGCGCGCGGACCTACAAGGCTCATTTCACCGCGCAAGACATTCCAAAACTGTGGCAACTCATCGAGGCGAGACTTGCGCAAAAATCCACCAACACGAGTCACTCGGGGATCATTTTCTGAAGTCGTACGTGCTCCATTATCCTGTTCGGCCCCCTGGTGCATCGTGCGAAATTTATAGATGGTAAATTTCAAACCGCCACGACCGAGACGAGGCTGAGAATAAAGGATGGGAAAGCCGCTATCAATTGCAACTGCCAACCCAAGAAAAGGAAAGCTGATCGCAAAAATCAGCAATCCCGCCATACCACCTAGAATATCAACCAGCCGCTTGGCCAAGTCGTAGAAACCACTTACACGCAATTCATCCACAAAGGAACGGATGATCCAATCCGATTCGAGATGATGGACAGGTACGCGGCTTGTCATCTCCTCATATAGAATGGGCATGCGTGTCACATCCACACCCTTTTCCTGGGCATCCAAAATGGATTGAAATGTGGCTCCTTTTATTTCACCATTGATGGCCACCACCAGATCCGAAATACGATACATATCGATCAGATTTAATAACTGCTTACATGTGCCTAGTACGGGAAGCTCATTAAATGTTTCCCCTACCTTCATCATGTCATCATCGATAAAGCCTATGATATTGAATGACCGTGTACCATCCGTCCGATACAGTTCTGCAAGCGTTTGCCCAGCCTTACCTGCACCGATCAGCAGTATACGCCGTCGCTGTCCTGTCGTCTTGTAGATACGGATAAATAACATTCGCCAGGCCAAGGTCAGGACCGAGGCGAAAAACAGGAATGCACCAACGCCAATACGAGGCAAATTTGTTGGGTCTTGTCTTATGATGAAGACGAGTGAGTAAGCCGCAAGTCCAACAAACGCGGCGATAGTAATCCCGCGCGTTGTTTTCCGTCCACTGCCTGCCACGTGAGGTTCGTATAACTCCACAAGGAGAAGCATCCAAACAATTGGCAAGAGGTAAAACCAGAATGGCGCTTCGATCTTGAGTTGATCAAGTAATGGCTGTATTCTAGCGGGCGGTGTGTCTGTGGCAATGAGTTCTGCGAGACGCACAGAGAGGTTATATTGCCGCCATGTATACAACGCGGCGAATACAGATGCAACTGCTGTAAGCAGATCGCCAACAACGAGAATGGTGCGATGTTCACTTGGTCGCAGTCGTAAGGGTGTAGTGCGAATGTTTTCAGACATTCTTTTGGAAACTCGCTGTGAGGATACTCCACAAGAAACCACTCCCCCAGGATACGTGCATAATGGGAATCGCAAGCGGCAACCCAAGAAATAAATATGGTTTACGCCGGCGTAATGCCATTCGCAAACCTACAGACAGCATTATGGAAAAATAGAGCAGAAGTTCCAGCGCCAGTGCAATCCTAAAGAACGGAATAAATATTGAAGCAAATGCCAAAAGGATCGTACTTAATACAAACAATGGAGGCAAAGCCTGCCTCCAGCGAAGTGTTTTGGGATAGCGGCGAAGCATACGCCACTTCCAGAATCCATAACGTCTGTATTGCTGCGCCAACTGGCCCAAGGTAGCACGCGCAAAATAGATTGAACGTATGGAAGGATCGAGCCAAATCCTACCACCCGCCTTCTTTACCCTAACATAAAA
>DAINRK010000052.1:13721-14143 GCA_036741855.1 Anaerolineales bacterium | reverse complement strand
CCCATGGAAGTTGTGGAGTTAAATCGCGCGTTCTGGCTCGACCGACCCACTTTTGTCACGGGCGGGACAGGCCTCGTCGGCAACTGGCTTGTGCAGCGGCTCCTCGAAGCAGGTGCAGATGTGGTCTGTCTTGTACGGGATTGGGTTCCACAAAGCGAATTGGTGCGGTCACGGTTGATTGACCAGGTCAAAGTTGTACGCGGTGATGTACGCGACAGAGATACGTTGGAACGTGTGCTCGGAGAATATGAGGTAGACACTGTCATTCATCTCGCGGCCCAAACGATTGTCACAATTGCCAATCGCAATCCGATCTCGACATTTGAGACCAATATTGCGGGAACCTGGAACTTACTCGAAGCCTGTCGCCGCAGCCAAAAAGTAAAACAAATTGTTGTGGCCTCTTCAGATAAAGCTTATGG
>DAINRK010000052.1:0-13711 GCA_036741855.1 Anaerolineales bacterium | reverse complement strand
GCTTATGGCGATCAGGAGGTTTTGCCATATGACGAAAAGACGCCACTGCAAGGGCAACATCCATATGATGTAAGCAAATCAGCGGGAGATTTGATCGCTTATTCCTATGCCAAAAGCTTCAGTTTGCCTGTAGCAATCACGCGTTGCGGCAATTTTTATGGTGGCGGTGACCTGAATTGGAATCGCATTATCCCGGGAACGATCCGTTCGATATTGCGAAGGCAAAATCCCATTATCCGCTCAGATGGGGAGTACATCCGTGATTACTTTTATGTCGAAGACGGCGCGGCGGCTTACATGCTGCTAGCCGAAAACCTTGCGACGCGGCCGGAACTCAAAGGAGAAGCTTTCAATTTTTCGAATGAGATTCAGGTGTCGGTACGCGGGATCGTCGAACACATCTTGCACGAGATGAAGTCGGACCTGCGACCAGATATCCGCAATGAAGCAACAAACGAGATTCGTCATCAATATCTCAGCGCGGAAAAAGCGCGACGCGAACTGGGCTGGAAGCCAATGTTCACTTTGGACGAGGCTTTGCGCAAGACCATTGAATGGTATGAGGATTTTTTTGCCTATGAACGAGAACTCTGAGCGCCTGCGGGCCCGGATATTGGAACTGGTCGCCGAGTATTCGGCTGAAGCCTTTCCTAAGAAAGAGTTTGTACCAGGCCAGACGTACATTCCTGTTTCAGGGCGAGTCTTCGACGCCACCGATGTGCAATCATTGATTGACTCCGGACTCGACTTTTGGCTTACCGAAGGTCGCTTCGCAAAACAATTCGAAAAAGAATTCGCACGCTTCTTCAATATGCGCCATGCCATACTGGTGAACTCAGGATCTTCAGCCAACTTGCTCGCGCTTACATGCCTTACTTCATTTATGCTTGCAGATCGTCGCCTCCAGGCGGGTGATGAAGTCATCACAGTTGCGACCGGTTTTCCCACCACGGTCAACCCGATATTTCAAAACGGACTCGTGCCTGTATTTGTGGATGTACAAATTCCTACATACAACATCGACACAGCTCAACTCCAAAGGGCACTTTCAGAAAAGACACGTGCGGTGATGATCGCCCATACGCTCGGCAATCCATTCGATCTCGAAGCGGTGACCAAGTTTTGCAAAGAAAACAACTTATGGCTGATCGAGGATTGCTGCGACGCAGTCGGCGCGACCTATAACAATCAACCAGTTGGCAGGTTTGGCGATGTTGCTACGGTGAGCTTTTATCCTGCGCATCACATTACGATGGGAGAAGGCGGGGCGCTCCTCACTGACAAGCCCAAACTTAAAAAAATCATCGAGTCATTTCGCGACTGGGGGCGTGATTGCTGGTGCGACCCAGGCAAGGATAATACCTGCGGCAAACGCTTTAACTGGCAGCTTGGTGATCTGCCTCACGGCTATGATCACAAATATACCTATTCGCATATCGGCTATAACCTGAAAGCTACCGATATGCAAGCGGCAGTCGGCGTATCACAACTTAAGAAACTCACCGGCTTCATCGAGAAACGCCGGGCTAACTTTAGTTATCTGAAGGAACGACTAAGCCCTTTGCAGGAATTCTTCATACTCCCACAGGCGACTCAAAACTCCAATCCGAGCTGGTTCGGCTTCCCAATATATGTTCGCCGAGAAGCAGCCTTTACACGTGATGAGGCAGTTCGCTGGCTGGAGAATCACAACATTGGCACCCGCCTATTATTCGGAGGCAATTTGCTTCGTCAGCCGGCCTATCGCACACAGAAATATCGCGTGGTTGGCGAGCTTACGCAGGCCGATGAAGTCACTCACCGAGTCTTTTGGATTGGTGTTTACCCGGGCCTTACCCAACCCATGCTCGATTACGTCTGTGACATTCTTACCCAGTTGTGCGAAACTGCCGCGTAAATTATGCCAGTCAATCCACTTGCAGTTGATCTCGATCATGTCTTAAACCACACACGGGAACTATGGAATGAATTTCGCGGCACGCATGTATTCATTACAGGTGGAACGGGCTTCTTTGGATGCTGGCTACTCGAAAGTTTTTTATGGGCAAATGACAGACTTAATTTGGATGCCCACATAACCATCCTTACTCGCTCACCCGCCTCTTTCCGTGCCAAGGCCCCGCGGCTCGCGGGACATGAAACTGTTGCCATCCTGGAAGGAGATGTCCGCACATTTGACTTTCCGAAAGGCGAATTCACGCACATTATCCATGCTGCGACCGAAGCCAGTTCGAAGCTCAACGCCGAGAATCCTTTGCAGATGCTGGATACCATCCTTGAAGGAACTCGTCATGTGCTGAATTTTGCCAAAGCCTGCAAAGCCAGAAAATTCCTGCTCACGAGTTCAGGCGCCGTATACGGCAGGCAGCCATCAGACATCACGCACATCCCTGAAGAGTACATGGGCGCACCTGACGCTCTCGCATCTGCCTCTTCGTATGGTGAAGGCAAGCGTATTGCGGAGCACCTTTGTGCCCTGTATGCAAATTCATCACTCGAAACAAAAATCGCTCGTTGCTTCGCGTTTGTTGGACCTCATCTCCCATTGGACGTTCACTTTGCAATTGGAAACTTCATTCGCGATGGGATGCATGGAGGTCCAATCATCATCAAAGGTGATGGGACGCCGCATCGCTCCTATCTCTACGCGGCCGACCTTGTCATCTGGCTGTGGACAATTCTGCTGCGCGGCCAGTCGTGCCGTGCATATAACGTGGGAAGCGAGGAGAGCTTGTCCATCATGGAGGTGGCGGAACGCGTCTCGAACGGATTCAGGCCCAAAGTCCAGATTGAGAGGCGAGGGATTCCAAATTTGCAAGGGCCTGTTGAAAGATATGTCCCTTCAATAGAGAGAGCGAAATCTGAATTAGAATTGTATCCGCTCGTTGATCTGCAGCACTCGATCCACAAAACGATTGCCTGGGCAGATTCGCAATATTAAGGAGAACAAAGATGTCAGAGATAAGAATAGCCGATCATTTAATAGGCGCTGGACATCCTTGCTATGTTATAGCTGAAATCGGCATCAATCATAACGGTGATGTGGAGATTGCCAAAAAATTGATTGATGTTGCAATAACCGCTGGATGCAACGCCGTAAAATTTCAAAAGAGAACGATCGAGGTAGTTTACACACCCGAAGAACTGGAACGACCGCGCGAAAGTCCGTTTGGAACAACAAACGGCGAATTGAAGTATGGCCTTGAGTTCGGACAGCAGGAATATGAAGAGATCGATCGCTATTGCAGGAATAAGAATGTTGCATGGTTTGCCTCCTGTTGGGACGAACAATCGGTTGATTTTATAGATCAGTTCGACGTATCCTGCTACAAAATCGCATCGGCATCGCTTACGGATGACCATTTACTTCGTCACACGCGCGCGACCGGTAAGCCTATCCTTCTCTCTACAGGCATGAGCACTTTGGAACAAATCGATCATGCCGTTGAGGTATTGGGTAAAAACGATATGCTCATTATGCATTCCTGCAGCACATATCCTGCTTACTATGAAGAACTGAATTTACGTGTGATACCTTTATTGAGCCAACGGTATGGTGTTCCAATAGGATACTCGGGCCATGAAACAGGTCTGCCTTCAAGCGTCGCGGCCGTCGTCTTGGGCTCTTGCCTGGTAGAACGCCATATTACGCTGGACCGTTCCATGTGGGGATCAGATCATGCCGCGTCGCTTGAACCAAATGGTATTACACGCCTTGTTCGTGACATAAGGTTAATTGAGTTAGCCATGGGTGATGGGGTTAAACGTCTCAGCGAACGAGAAATACCGATCATGCAAAAACTACGACGCGTGGACACGATGGGCAACCGCTAGCAATATTCCTCAGGAGTATGGGTTGAAAATAAAGCTTTCAGATTACGTCTTTCAATTGATAGCAGAGCGTGGAGTCAAACATGTATTCATGCTGCCTGGTGGCGGGGCCATGCACTTGAATGATTCATTGGGAAGAAACCCAAATATTGAGTTTATATGCACTCTGCATGAACAAGCAGCAGCAATTGCGGCCGAGGCTTATGCGCGTGTCACGAACATCCTTGGTGTTGCTTTGGTAACGACAGGGCCGGGGGGCACGAATGCGATTACAGGGGTCGCCGGTGCGTGGCTCGAATCAACGCCATGCTTATTTATTTCGGGGCAGGTAAAGCGCGCGGATATGAAGGGAAATTTGAATGTACGACAGGTGGGTCCGCAAGAGGTGGATATCATTTCGATTGTAAGACCAATCACCAAATATGCTGTGACAGTTACTGACCCTTTTACAATTCGCTATCATCTCGAAAAAGCATTAGCTCTGGCAACGTCGGGCCGAAAAGGACCGGTTTGGGTTGATATTCCACTCGATGTTCAAGCCGCATATATTGAGCCGGATCAGTTAGAACGGTTCGACACAGAAGAACTTGCATCGAATCAACTTTATTCAATATCACTATCTCACCAGGCAAGAGAAACATTTACTTTGCTGAATAACGCGGAGCGTCCGGTTTTATTAATTGGCAATGGTATTCGTTCATCTGGTGCTCAAGATTCTCTTTTGAAATTAATAAGATTTTTAGGTATTCCAGTCTTAAGCACATGGATGGGGGTTGATCTAGTTTCCGATGATGATCCTCTTTTCTTTGGGAAACCCGGAACGGTTGCGGCGCGAGGAGCGAATTTCATCCTGCAAAATTCAGACCTGCTCATTTCGATTGGTGCCCGCTTGGATTTTGCAGTCACTGGATTTGACCAAACAAAATTTGCACGCGAAGCAAAAAAAATCGTCGTGGATATTGACGAAGGCGAAATCACTAAATTGAAAACCTCAGTAGATTTGCCCGTGACTGCGGACGCTGGGATGTTCATTCAGGAATTGTTGAACCACGAAAATGAACTGAAGGACACAGATCGTGGCAATTGGTTGGCCCGCTGTAAAGAATGGAAGGCAAAATATCCGGTGGTGCTTCCGGAATATTGGAAGCAGGAAAAGTTTGTGAACAGTTATGTTTTCACTACTTTGCTTTCGGAAGAATTAGCAAACGATGATCTTATCATCCCGGGTAGTTCAGGGGCGGATATTGATATTTTCTGGCTTTCAATTCGGGTAAAAGCTGGCCAGCGACTCTTTAGCACAGGTGGCTTGGGAGCAATGGGCTTTGGGATTCCTGCGAGTATTGGAGGCTGCCTGGCAAGTGGGCGCAAGAGAACGATTACCTTTGAGGGCGATGGCAGTTTCCAACTAAACATTCAAGAACTTGAGACTGTAGCACGCCTTGATTTGCCAATCAAGTACTTTGTGATAAATAATGGAGGTTATGCATCCATCCGCTCGTCACAGAGAAATCACTTTAATGGTCGACTCGTAGGTTGTGACCCTTCAAGCGGCTTGACACTTCCAGATACTATTAAGATAGCAACTGCTTATGGCATCAAGTCAAGTCGGATTACAGATCATGCCCATATGCGAGAAAGTATTCGTGAGGTTTTGCAAAATCCGGGACCAATCATATGTGAGGTAATGACAGACCCAGATCGTCCCATTGGCCCGCGAGTCTCATCGCATGTTCGCGATGATGGTTCCATCGTATCAAGACCATTAGAAGATCTATGGCCATTCCTTGATCGTAAGGAGCTTGTATCGAATATGCTGATTCCTATTCTAAGTGAATCAGAAATACAGTAATCATACAATTTTCCTATAATTAGAAATATGGCACTCATAGGTATTATGCAGGGACGGCTTCTGCCTCCAACAAACAATCAAATCCAGTGCTTCCCAAGAGATCGCTGGGAAGAGGAATTTGAGTTTGCCGCGAAAGCCGACCTCGATTGCATTGAATGGATATATGATCTCCACAGTGCTGATATGAACCCAATTCTCACAGATGCAGGTGTGAGCAAAATGCAGTGTTTGTCTGCAATGCACGATGTGCGCGTTCTGTCTCTATGCGCTGATTATTTTATGGACAAGCCACTAATCAACGTGGGTGCCTCGGAATTAAGAGACCGTCTTTCGCATCTTAGATGGCTGCTAACCCGTTGTCAATTAATAGGCATAAATCGGGTGATCTTGCCTTTCGTGGATAATTCGCGAATTAATTCAAAGGATCAGTTTGAAACGGTCTGCGAATCCTTAAAACAGGTTTTGGACACAGCTGAAAAGATGAGCATTGAAATTCATCTTGAAACATCCCTGGATCCGGAACAATTTGCCAATCTTCTCTCAAATATTTCCCATCCACTCCTCAAGGTGAATTTTGATACAGGGAATAGTTCTTCATTGGGCTATGATCTCAATGATGAGTTTACAGCGTATGGCTCTCGCATCGGGAGTGTTCATATTAAAGATCGCATTCTTGGCGGTGCTACGGTACCTCTCGGAACAGGTTCCACGGATTTTCAAGGGTTAAAAAATAATCTGAAAAGGGTGAATTATGACGGTGATTTTATTCTCCAGGTGGCACGCGGAATTGATGGTGATGAAGTAACTTTGGCACAAGATAATCGAAAATTTGTGCTGCAGCATGTCCTTCCTTGAGCGTAAATGACTAATGGTTGAGGAAGCAGGATGAAGATCTTAATGATAGGACTGGGTGGAATAGGGCAGCGCCATGTCCGAAATCTACGGACGCTGATGGGGAACAGTGTTGAAATTATTGCTTATCGATATCGCAATGACCCAAAGGTATTAACAGATCAGCTTGAAATAGAAGCAGGGAGCAGTCTCGTTGATAAATACACAATTAACGTTTATCCAACATTATCAGATGCACTAAATCAAAAGCCAGACGTGGCTTTCATTTGTAATCCTAGCAGCCTTCATATCCCTGTTGCATTGCAAGCTGCTCAAAAGGGATGCAATTTGTTTATTGAAAAGCCGCTCTCTCATACCATGGAGAATGTTGAAGAATTAATAAATTTAGTTGAGAGTCGAAATATTAAGGCAACTGTCGGTTACCAAATGCGATATCACCCATGTTTAATTCGCCTGCATTCCCTGTTGCAGGAGCACGTGGTGGGCAAAATTATTTCAGTGAGAGCCGAGGTTGGTGAATACTTACCGGCCTGGCACGCGTACGAGGATTACCGTCAATTGTATGCATCCAAACGTGAATTGGGCGGTGGAGTAATATTGACGCAGATACATGAATTGGATTATTTATATCGGCTCTTTGGAATTCCAAAAAGAATATTCGCAATAGGGGGACATCTAAGTGATCTGGAAGTTGATGTTGAGGACACTGCGGATATATTAATGGAATGCATGCTTGATAATCGAGTAGTACCAGTAAGCATTCATATGGACTATATCCAACGCCCTCCTGTTCGGATTTGTGAAGTGATTGGTGATGATGGAAAAATCATCGTGAATTTTAGGGAGTTTGCCATAGATGTTTATGATGGATCAGGCAACCAGAGCGAAAGAATTACATTTGAAAATCATGGACGAAATCAGCTTTTCTTGCCTCAGATGAAGCATTTCATCGAATATTTACAGGGAACTTCACAGGCTAACGTAACATTACGAGACGCTGCAAATAGTTTGAAGATGGCACTTGCAGCAAAGGATTCACTTCAGACAGGGAAAGCAATTAATTTATGAGAATATTAACATGAAAAACGATTTGTTTGATTTAACAGGTCAGGTCGCCGTCATTACGGGTGGAACAGGCTTTTTAGGGCAACAACATGCCCAAGCAATTAGAAAGGCGGGTGGGATCCCTATTCTCGCAGATATTCGCCTTGACAAGATTGAACCCGGTAGTCTCGAGTGGAACGAAAATTTTGGGGAGAAAGCTTGTGCTATCCAGGTTGATGTTACGAAACCAGACAGTGTCAATTCGCTGTTGAAACGTGCGCTCGATGAGTTTGGAAAAATAGATATATTAATTAACAACGCTGCCAACAATCCAAAAATGGAGAAAACCACGGATGTTGAGTTTTCCAGGCTGGAACATTTTCCATTAAGGCAATGGGAATCTGATATAGCAGTCGGGTTGACTGGAGCGTTTCTGTGCAGTCAGGTTATTGGCAGTGAAATGGCCCGTTGTAAGAAAGGTGTAATCGTTAATGTTGCTTCTGATTTAGCGGTTATCGCACCAGATCAGCGCTTATACCGGCAGCAGGGCCTAACTGATGACAGGCAGCCTGTAAAACCTATTACCTATTCTGTTGTGAAGACAGGCCTTATTGGTTTGACACGTTACTTAGCAACCTACTGGGCCGAGTATAGTATAAGAGTGAATGCAATATCGCCGGGAGGTGTTTATAACGATCAGCCAGAAGAATTCGTTCAGCGGCTTAGTAGCTTGATACCGATGGGACGTATGGCAAACGCCGATGAATATCAGGCAGCTATCATTTTTTTATGCTCGGATGCGTCATCATATATGACGGGCACAAATTTAGTAGTCGACGGCGGCCGAAGTTCTTGGTAATCACAGGAGTGAACAATGTCAGAAGTTGTTGAAAGTGAGTTTAATTCACACAAATCAATATTAGAGCAAACTGTAAGACAATCATCACAGATGATCGAACTTCTATCCATGCTTATCGTAAAGTGCTTTCAAGGAGGAAATAAGGTCCTGCTCTGTGGTAATGGAGGAAGTGCTGCAGATGCCCAGCATATTGCAGGTGAATTCATAAACCGCTTTCGTTTCGATAGGGGACCTTTGCCGGCTATTGCGCTCACTACAGATTCGTCCATCCTTACATGCGTTGGCAATGACTCATCCTTTGAATATGTTTTTTCCAGGCAGGTGGAGGCATTGGCCAATCGAGGCGATATTTTTGTAGGTATAAGTACCAGTGGAACTTCCCCCAACGTGTTGCGCGCGGCAGAGGCTGCCAAGGCACAGGGCGCCATTACAGTTGGTTTTACCGGTGAAAAAGGAAAAAACATGTTGGGTGCCATGTGTGATTATGCTCTGGTTGTCCCATCTGCAGATACAGCACGAATTCAGGAATGCCATGAATTTGTATGGCATGTAATTTGTGGGCTTGTAGAGAATAAGATATTTTCAAAATAGCACAATCGGAAATCACGAGAGATGAAAAATTCAATAATTGAACGTGCAGATAAAGATGCACTCCAAGAGCTTTTTAGCGAATCCTTGGATGATGTGCACAAACGTGAACAATCCAGCTTTGACAAACTTGCCGGACCATTCAAAACATCTCTGGTTCTGTTTGGGGCTGGAGGTTTGGGTAAGAAGACTTTAGCCGGCTTACGCCGTATTGGCATAGAGCCTTTAGCGTTTGCAGATAATAACCCAATTTTGTGGGGCAAGGATATTAATGGCGTGCCAGTGTTGTCATTGGAAGATGCCTCCAGGAAATTTGGAAAAAGTGCGGCTTTCGTCATTACGATCTGGAAAGGCGAAGCAACAGATACTATGGCCGAGAGGCAAAAGCAATTGACTGATCTCAACTGTGAAAAAGTAATTCCCTTTAGTTATCTATATTGGAAATATGGCAGTGCATTTTTGCCACACTACGCGTTCGACATGCCGCATAAGGTGTTTGAGCAATATGAAGAAGTACAGAAAGTCTTTTCGTTATGGAGTGATGACGCGTCGCGCCGTGAATATATTGCACAACTCAAATGGCGGATGTTCATGGATTTTGATGGATTGCCAGCTCCGGTAACTCATGAAATTTACTTTCCAGATGATCTGACATCCTTTCTGCCTAATGAGGAGTTTATAGATTGCGGTGCGTATGATGGAGATACGATTAGAAGTCTTTTGCAGGTCATCGGTGCATTTTCGGGAAATATTATTGCATTTGAGCCAGATCCTGAAAATTTCAAGAAACTGGAAGAATATGCCTCTAGCCTGAAAGGCCGTACAAAGGAAATTCTCAAGGTCTATCCATTTGCCATTGGAGCACAAAAGTCAAGAGTTAGATTTGAGGCATCGGGAACAGAAGCGTCTTCCGTTGGTTCTGGTGATATAGAAGTGGATTGTGTCGCTCTTGATGAAATCCTGTACGATCAAAAACCAACTTATATCAAAATGGATATTGAAGGTTCAGAACTACAAGCACTTGAAGGCGCCCAAAACATAATAAAAAAAAATCTGCCTGTGCTGGCGATCTGCTCCTATCATAGCCAAGATCATCTATGGAAAATTCCCGCACTAATCAATTCATTTTCTGATCAGTATCGCTTCTTCTTACGGCCGCATCTTCTTGAAGTTTGGGACCTCGTTTGCTACGCAATTCCCGCGAATCGCTTACATCCTGGAAAATAAGCTATGAGCATTGCATCGTTTGAAAGGCGCGCCTGTGCAGTATGCGGAAGTAAACAAAGCACACCCCTCTATCAACAGGCCTTTTCAGAGATCTCATTGGGCGGCAGTCTTTTATCTGGATATGATGTTGTAGCTTGTGAACATTGTGGGTTTTGTTTTGCGAACGGCATTCCTGAACAAGCACATTTCGATGCATACTACCGTGACATGTCAAAATACGAAAAAACCGAGCGCAGTGGTCAAGAATCCCCTTATGAGCAAGCTCGTTTTCAATTAATGGCGGCTGTGATTCTCAAGAAGTTAGGTTCACAAAGTACGCGCATTTTTGAAGTGGGCTGTGCAAACGGGGAATTATTGGCACTACTAAAAAAAGCCGGTTATGAGAATGTATCAGGCATCGATCCATCACCAAAAAGTGCAGAACTAGCTCAAGAACTTTACGGAATTACTGTTTCTGCAGATACTTTGTCGAGCATGAATAAGAACCATGCCTCATTTGATTTCATTATTTTAGCTGGCGTCTTGGAGCATGTCCGTGATCTTAATTCCGCCTTGCAGCTACTTAGAAAGTTGTTGTCTTCGGATGGTTATTTATTTATCACTGTTCCGGACGCATCTCGCTATATAGAAGGTGAGGACGCCCCGTTTCAAGAGTTTAGTGTGGAACATATTAATTTTTTCGGAACAGACTCGCTAGTAAACCTGCTTCAAGTCAATGGTTTTGAGAAGACTTCTATTCAGCAGGATATGATTGAATCTAATTATCGAACTACTACTCCTGTCATACATGGGTTATTCAAAAACAATCCGACTATCTCGTCATCTCCGTTTACCCGGGATATGCGGACCGAAATTGAATTGAAATCATATATAGATCAATCAGCTAGAGGAAACATCCAAATTCAGCACAATATCGACGGGCTGATCAATACTGATCAGCCTATTATTGTGTGGGGTACGGGCGCTCACACGCTCAGACTTCTGGCGACCAGTCGTTTGGGAGAGGCAAAAATAAAGGCGTTTGTAGATTCTAATCCCAGATATCAAGGTAAATCCCTTAATAATGTCCCCATCATTTCGCCTCAAGCGCTTAAAGATATGACTGAGACAATCTTGATTTCATCGCGCGTCTATCAAGAAGAAATTGCCCATCAGATTCGCGGGGAACTTAAGCTGAGAAATGAATTCATCAAATTATATTGATGTTAGACGGGTAACATAAGGAGTTAGCACAATGAAATTAATTAGCATAATCACCCCTTGTTTTAATGAGGGAGAAAATGTCGAGGAACTTTATGAACGTATTGTCAAGGTAATGAGTATGTTGCACTACGATTACGAACATATTCTGATTGACAATGCGTCCACAGATCGAACAGTCGAAATACTCAAGGAAATATCCTCGAAGGACCAACGTGTAAAAGTTATTGTAAACACAAGAAACTTTGGACAAATTCGGTCTCCATACCATGCATTATTACAAGCAAGCGGGGACGCGGTGGTGTGTATGGCGGCTGATCTACAAGATCCACCTGAACGTATTCCCGATTTCATCCACAAATGGGAGGAAGGTTACAAAGTGGTAATTGGCATAAAGACCAAGAGCCACGAATCAGGTTTGTTCTATCTGCTTCGGACAATATATTATCGCGTTTTGCGCAGTGTATCTGACGTGGAATTAATCGAACATTTCACAGGCTTTGGCTTGTATGATCGGAAAGTCGTTGAAACACTTCGACAGTTCGATGACCCTTATCCTTATTTTCGAGGGCTCATTGCCGATATTGGCTTTCCGGTTGCTCAAATTGAATTCACCCAAGCACGTCGCAAACGTGGCATCAGCAAAAATAATTTCCTTACACTTTATGATTTGGCAATGTTGGGGATGACGGGCTACACTAAAATCCCTTTGCGACTGGCAACTATGTTTGGATTTTTCTCGGCTGCAATCAGTTTTCTTGTCGGACTTGCTTATTTAATATATAAATTGATCTTTTGGTATCAGTTTTCAGTAGGTGCTGCGCCAGTCATCCTCGGCCTATTTTTTCTGGGTTCGATCCAATTGTTTTTTCTTGGCATTGTGGGGGAATATATCGGCGCGATATACACACAGGTAATGAAACGTCCACTGGTAATTGAGAAAGAGCGGATCAACTTTTGAAATCAAAGAGCCTCCTTGGATCTTTACTTGATTCAAACAACGACCGGTCCTCACGTGGAGTCCGCAAACGCCTCATTTTCTGGACTACAATCCTACTTGCGGCAATTTTTCTTTATCTGGCACTACGTGGACTGGATTGGCAAGCTTTCCGTTACGCACTTCGAAACGCAGATTATGAGTATCTGCCACTATTGTTCCTTTGGAATACTTTTAGCTACTTAGTACGTGCTATTCGGTGGCGAACGCTTCTCACAGCGGAGAAGCAGATTCCTCTTTTGAAAGTCTTTTCGGCAAACATGGCAGGCTACTTGGGAAATAACATTTTGCCCGCCCGTGCCGGCGAATTTATCCGCGCTGCCTACCTGGGCAAACAGAACAAAATCAGCACCTCTTTTGTATTCGCAACGGGCTTGGTGGAACACTTGGTGGATGTAATTGCGCTAATTGTCCTTGGCGGAGTTTCCCTGTCTATGATGAATATACTCTCCAGTCCTATACGGGTTGCACTCCAGACTATGAGCGCTATTGGTATCTGCGGACTTTTGGTCATCCTCCTTTTACCACACTTTGGTACACAACTAAGTGAAATCATTACCGCTTTAACATGGCTAGGCCAGTCCACCAGATCAAATCTCGCAGGACTTTTAAGTCAGTTTCTTCGAGGTCTGGAGACGCTACATCAATTCCAGCGAATCGTTTTCTTTATCCTGCTTACTGCTCTTATCTGGATGATAGATGGATTCGGCACGGTCTTTTTAAGTCACATCTTGCACCTGTCCCTTTCACTTGGTCAGGCTTTTGTTCTGCTCGCGGGCCTAGGGCTTTCAAGCGCTATCCCATCCACGCCCGGATATGTGGGCGTGTACCAATTCGTGGCAGTAGCAATCCTGGAGCCATTCGGCACTTCCAGCGCGGAGGCATTAGCATTCATTCTCTTTATGCAAATTATTAACATGCTTGCATTGTCCTTGTGGGGCATTATTGCATTGCTGAATAATCCATTAAGAAGTCCGTCAGGCGAATAACAATTATTTTTTGCTTTATGATCTTCCTACTTCTGCCATCAAATAATTAGGAACATAATTCGTGCCACTCAACTATACAATTCACGATACTTTCAGTTTGATATTAGCGATGCTGCTTTTTACTACGGTCTCGGTTTTCCCCGGCTATGTGATCGGCTGGGTAATAAATATATTTTCATTCAGACAACGAACATTTCCGGTTCAATACGTAGTTGCAATAGCTCTTTCTAATGCGTTAATACCAGTTCTTCTATTCATACAATATCGTTACTTCT
>DAINRK010000051.1:0-14294 GCA_036741855.1 Anaerolineales bacterium | reverse complement strand
ACTCACTGGTGTAGCTTTTACCGATACATTGCCCTTCGGTGTAACACTGGCAGCGAATGTTGGCTCACCTCAGTGCGGCGGCACAGTGACAGGAGCTTCTGGCGGGAATATGATTACCCTGGCAGGTGGATCAATAACGGCGGGCGGCACCTGCACAATCACCGCCAGCGTGACCGCCTCTTCCACCGGAACATATATCAACACCACCAGTAATATTTCTTCCACGAATGGCGGGACAGGAAATACAACGACAGCTTCGTTATATGTCTTTGCTGATTCACCCAGCAAATCCCTTGTCAGCACCTCTGAGTCTTCCACGGGTTTGGTCGGTGCAACCGAGCGCGTGACTGTCGGTGAAATGATCCGTTATCGCGTCTCAACATTGCTGGCGGAAGGCACATTATTCACTAACGTACAGTTGATGGATAGTATTCCGGCGGGCTTGCAATTTCTCGATGATGGCACAGCCAAAGTCGCCTTTGTATGTAACAGCGGCGCGAGCTGTATCGTATCCTCTACACTTTCAGGCGCGGGCCTGATAATCAACGGCGCGAGCAACGCTGTGACTCCAACATTCACTTTGCCCGTAGGTGCAATCAGCGGAGGTCCATTTGGCAGCGACACGGATGTCACGTTCAGTCTGGGTAACCTGACAAACAGTGATGCAGACGCGGATTCAGAGTATGTCGTGATTGAGTTCAATGCGATCATTTTGAATGTCAACGCGGCTGCAATGGTCAATCAGGGTATCAATAATCAAACCGGCGCAAATGTTTTCAATAATCATAATAATAATGTTTCGCTCTCGATAAACGGATCAACGATAGGTTCTTCCTCATCTAATGTTACGGTCGCTGTCGCTGAGCCCGCCATTACAAGTATCACGAAATCCATCTCGCCGGCTGGACCATATTATGCGGGCAGCTTTATCACTTATTCTTTGACATTCGCTAACGATGCAACGGGCAACAATGCGACGACTGCCTTTGATATTGTTCTGACAGATACGTTGGATTCAAACCTCACTGCAGGGACTGTCAATGTCTCCAGTACTCAAGGCGGGACCTGTGCGGGTGGTAGCTCCTTTTCCACGGGCAGTTCAACGTTAGGTCAGCTTGTGACTGTGAATGTCTCATGCCTGGACCCAGGCAGCTCAGTCACCGTGACGATTAACGCGACAATCAACGCATCCACTCCACCAGGCACGTCGATCTCAAATAATGCGAGCCTCACGTATACCAGCCTCCCCGGAACACAGGGAAATTGTGCCAGTGTTCCCTTCTCATGTTCCTCAGTTGGCACAAGCGGCTCTGGCACAGGCGAACGAAACGGCTCCGGTGGACCCGGAGCAGATGGTACTGTATTGAATAATTATGCTGTGACCAGTAACACAACAATTACTACGGTTTCTGAAACGCCGACTCCAACCAACACATCAACATCGACTAATACGCCAACGAATACGCCTACAGCTACACCAACAAATACTCCTACTGACACTCCAACTAACACGCCCACAAGTACACCAACCAACACACCTACAGATACTCCTACGAGTACGCCTTCAAACACTCCAACCAATACCCCGACCAATACACCTACGAGTACGCCGACGGATACACCAACCAACACACCCACGAATACTCCGACGAACACTCCAACAAACACGGCCACATCAACACCTACCAACACACCAACCGATACACCCACCATTACGCCAACAAGCATAACCAATACCCCAACAACCACGCCCACGGGAACTCCGACGAATACACCCGTGGCTATTTCTCCTCCTTCGATTTCAAAGAGCTTCGCGCCCGCTTCAATAGTGGTAGGTAGTACCAGTACGCTCACCTTCACAGTCACGAATCCAAATGCAGGGATAACATTAACCGGCGTTACATTTAGTGATACCTATCCAGGTGGAGTCGTCAATGCGACTCCATTGAATCTTGCAAGCAGTTGTGGAGGGTCCGTCGCTGCAGTTTCAGGTGGAAACACGATTAGCCTTAACGGCGGCAGCATTGCAGGTGGAAATTCTTGTACGATCATTGTGGATGTGACATCAACGACTGCGGGGATCAAGAACAATATCAGCGGCACTGTATCCTCTACGAACGGCGGCAGTGGCAATACTGCCAATGCCACGCTCACTGCAAGTGTGGCTCAAATTGTTGATCCCGCTTTATCCAAGACCGGCGATCCCTTGCGAGCCTCTGTGGGTGAAACGGTAACATTTACTATCACAGTTACGAATCAGGGCAACACACCCGCGCCAAATGTGGTTGTCACAGATCCCTTGCCAGCGATGTTCGATGTGGTCAATGTGACGTCCACTTATCAGGGCGGTGGGAGTGCTGGAACAATTACGGTGACGCCTGCGATTGGCGTAGGACCTGCGCCGTATACGGTCGCGGTAAATTTAGGTACATTGGCTGTTACAGATGTCGTTACTATCACCATTGAAACCGTGGTCAATAGCCTCGGTAGTCCGCCTATTGTGAATCAAGCTAGCCTCACCACTACAGGAGCCGTAGACAATAATCTTCTCAACAATGTTGACGATGTTAATATTCGTCTTGGAGTAGGCGGTGTTCGCTTACCATCAACTGGTTTTGCACCCCATATCATCACACCGCTTAGAAAGCAGCCAGAAGATCTGAAATATGCTGCAACAGATACTATCCTCGAAATTCCACGACTTGGTGTAAAAATTCCGATTGTAGGAGTGCCATTAAGGAATGGAGGGTGGAACACGTCCTGGCTGGGGAAACAGGCCGGATGGTTGGAAGGAAGCGCATTCCCATCCTGGAACGGCAACAGTGTACTCACCAGTCATGTCTATCTATCAAACGGCTTACCTGGCCCCTTCGTCTATCTAAGTAGGCTGAAGTTCGGCGATGTAGTAATTGTCCATGCTTTTGGGCAAAAATACGCATTCGAGGTTCGGACAAACACAATCGTCCAAGAGAATGATTCATCTGTCTTCAAACATGAAAATAGACCGTGGCTTACCATGGTCACTTGCAAGGAATATGATCAGAAGACGAATCAATATTTGAAACGTGTGGTAGTTCGGGCAATTTTGGTGTCGGTGGAATATGAGTAGACTCTGAAAAAAAGACGGCGCTCCGTTCAAAGCGCCGTCTTTCTTATTTCGTTGTTATCAGCGGCAGGAATTTTTCAACAATATAGGGATCAAAAAGCCGCCCCGATTCTTTCTCAAGATATTCAGTTACTTCTTTAGGTGGCATCCGTTTACGATATGGGCGGTCGCTCGAAAGTGCATCCCATACATCGACAACGGCGAAGAGGCGTGCAAACAGTGGTATCTGATCTCCTTTGAGTCCCTGTGGATATCCACTGCCATCCCATCGCTCGTGGTGGTAATAGGGAATGATCAATGCCTGATTGAGGTAACTGATGGGAGATAACATTTGATATGCATATTGTGGATGCTTACGCATGATGAACCATTCTTCATCTGTTAAAGGACCAGGCTTCTGCAGGATCTCATCTGGGATACCCATTTTGCCCATATCATGCAGTAGAGCACCGCGGCGAATGTGAATGATTTCTTCCTCAGTAAATCGTAGTTCACGTGCTAATCTTACAGTCATTTGTGTGACACGTTGTGTGTGACCTTCTGTTTCGCGGTCTCGCAAATCTAACGCGACCACCCAGCCCTCAATGGTTTTGTCGTAAGCCTCGCGCAGTCCTTCATGGGCCTGCTGTAAAGCCACCTGAGACTCTTTCCGTTCAGTAATATCACGGGAGGAAGCTTGAATTTCAATTACTTTATTTTCCTCGCTGTATATAACCCGCGCAGTAGTTTCCAGCCAGATATATTCGCTGTTCTTGCGGCGAGCTCGGTAGGGTATGGCCGACGTTGGGTCATCCCATGATGATGAGGACAAAAATTGTTCAAGCTGCGCAGCCTCATCAGGATGAACATAAGACAGAAAGGATTCACCGATGAGTTCGTCGGGTTCATATCCTAAAATGTTGCGGCAAGCCGGCGAAACATACAGGAATATTCCATTGGTATCATGTCTGGAGATAATATCTGATGAATTTTCCGCCAGCAGTCGGAATTGAGACTCGCGCTCCGCAAGTGCCTGCTGCATCCGTTCCTGCTCCTGCAGGCTCTTCCACTGCTGGACAGCGCGCTCTGCGATATGTGGCATGTCGTTCATCGACTCGGATGATTTGACAATATAGTCTAATGCTCCAGCCTTTATGGCCTCGACCGCGTTGCGCTCACTCCCATAACTGGTCATAATGATAATAGGCGGAGAGGATGCAGTGCGACCCTCGCTCAGGAGGGCCGTACTGTCCCCATCAGGGAGCCGCCAATCTGCAATGATAAGCGTCGGCTTGAATTTCTCGAGCTGCGCGCTCGCCTCTTCAAGCGTATATGCGATCGTCAAGTGCGAACCGTCTCCCCGGTCTTCAAAAGCGCGTTGAATCAATTCTGCGTGTGCAGGATCGTCTTCAATCAATAGAATGTGGATGGAATCATCCATCATGTCAAATAAGAGTCGGGATCATCAAAGATCGTATTTTATTCTTTGATATCTGGATTGGTATTCCAGCCAAGCCAGTAAAAGCCAAGGTCATCCATTAGCTTTTTGAACTCTTCAAACCCCACGGGTTTAACGAGATAGCTATTCGCGTGATTGTAATATGCCCTGGCAACATCCTTTTCGGCTTCAGAAGTGGTCAGGACTACCACAGGAATCGTTTTTAATGCTTCATCTTCCTTGATTGCTTTCAAAACATCGATCCCATCAACGCGCGGAAGGCGCAGGTCCAACAGAATGACATGGGGGCGTGGATTATTTTGTGGATCAGAGTATTCCCCCCGGTAGAATAGATAGTCCAATGCCGATTGTCCATCAAGAAAATGACGCACTTTGTTGGTGATTCGATGTTCTTCCATGGTACGGATTACAAGCTCCGCATGGTCCACGTTATCTTCCACGAGCATGACAAGGATCGGCTCACCAATCATTTGATTCTCCTACAAATTGCCAAACGCATGTTAAACATGCGTCGAAACAGAAATTCCTTAAAAGGGCTGGTAATTGAGTGAGGAAAGCGGTAAATATCTGCTGAAATCTTCAGAATGATTTTAATCCCAATTTCTGTTTTGGGATAGTTTGATGCCAACTCTTAAGGAGTGGATTTATTAGATGATTCAGCTAATGGAAGTGTAAACAGGAAGGTCGTCCCCTCGCCGAGTTGAGATTCCACCCAAATTTTCCCTTGATGGACTTCTATGATTCGCCTGACCAGGCTTAATCCAATCCCTGTGCCATCCACATTTGGATCGAGCCTGTTGAAAAGGCCGAAAATTCTTTCATGATATTGAGCGTCGATACCAATGCCGTTATCACGAACGAAAAAAACAGGTTGTTTGCCATCCGCGTCCAAATCACTGGTGCCAATTTCAATCAGCGGTGCGGCCTGATTACCCATGAATTTGATCGCATTGCTGATCAGATTTTGCATCACTTCAACCAGACGAGTGCGGTCCCCGTGGATAATAGGAAGTTCATTTTGGATTTTCACTTGAACGTTGCCAGCTTCAAGTAAACCGCTGATTAATTCAATGCTCTCTTTCACAATATGTTCGAACGGGACATCCTCGGGGGGATGGATGATGCGACCAATGCGTGAAAGTTCTAGCAGATCGTTCAGCAGTTCCTGCATTTTGTCTACCGCATTGGCAATTCGAGTCATATCCTTGTCAAATCGCACCAGGTCGCCCGAATCTGCATCCTGCCGCAGATAACCAAGAAAGCCTCGTATTGTTACCAGTGGAGAACGCAGATCATGTGAGACGGTGTATGTGAAACGTTCGAGTTCGGCATTTTGTGCACCCAGTTCACTAATGAGAGATGCGCGCTCGGTGAACAAACGAGCGTTCTCGATGGTATTGGCGATCTGGTCTGCCATAGTTTGAAGAACAGTAATATCCATCCGCGAGAACGCGGAAGGCAAACTGGATTGGATCGTCATGGCTCCGATCACATCGCCGTGTGCAATTAATGGAAGTGCAATTTCTGAGCGCGTCAGTGGAAGATAGGGATTCCTGAATCGGACCGCATCTTCTCCAACATCGAGGGCAACGCGTGCCTTCTTATGAGAAATGCACCAGCCGATCATCGAAGAGTTGCCAATCTTAAGGCGGTGACCAAGTGCAAGCATTTGTTTTCCCATTTCTCCGGTCGCTGCCTTGAGTACAGCCCATTCTTGTGATTCATCAACGAGAAAAATTCCAGTGTAGTAATAATCAAAATGATTGCGGATCAGTTCCACAACATTTGGAAGCAGCTCATTAATATCCAAAATGAAGGAAGACGCATTTGAGACTTCGGCCGCCGCCGCAAGCTGCGTAGTGTGTTTTGTCAGGACACTGATCAAATTCGCCTGTTCCTCTTCAGCCAGTTTGCGGGTGGTGATATCTGTCCATACGCCCAGCCAGTATTGAGGTGTGCCTTCCGAATCACGCAGAAGAGCTGCTTCATCGCGCACCCATATTGTGCGATCATCCTTTGCCAACAGGCGATATTCCAATTGGAATGCCTCTCCTGATTCGCCCATGCGCGCGTGTTCGGCAAGTATTTGGTCGCGGTCATCTGGGTGTAGGATCTTCGCCCACAGCATTCCATCTTCCATGAACTCTTTCTGCGAATATCCTACCAGTTGTTCCACCTGTGGGCTTACATACTCTGTAAATGAGTTCAAATTAGGGCTATTGATGTACGTAATGGTTGGAATATTTTCCAGCAATGATCTATATCGCCTCTCACTATCATGGGTTTTTTTGAGTAACTGACTCATATTCCCCGATGTGATATTCTGTAGTATCGCCCCGATAATGAAAAAAAAGGAGTAAATAAGGGCCCGAGCCATTGGCGGATATAGGGTCGGTCTTGAAAGATTCCCGCTACGTTCTGCATATGCGATAAGAATACCAGAAAGGACACAAATCAGTGTGACATACACTTTGGTGTGATTTTTCGAAATTAACCCGCTGATGATGATGATTACAAAGTACCCCGCAAAGATGGGTGCTGAAAGCCCACCGGCTGTTATGGATCCCAGGGTTACTATCAACCAAATGACAGCGAGAAGCAGATTACCTGCCAGCCTTAACTTTGAAAAACGAACGAATAACATAATCACCATACATGCCGGGATCATGATCCCCGCTAGAATCATGGAGCGTTGTATTAAAGTAGGTGCCACAAATGTAATGACGATGACAAAAATCAGGGTAACTATTGTTGTGCCAAGTGAAATCAGATAAATCACTCGTGCTTTAATATTCATTTCTTCAGTTTCGAATTGGGGCGTTGATAAGAGACGTTTCATGTCCGCTTTGCCAAGTATAGCATCCCTGATGTGGGCGTGTAGCGAGGACACCAGGCAAGGCCCTGTCATGAACAGAGATATTCTCATGATATAATTTTGACATTCAACACCGTACTTTCAACCTGGAGGATGTTCTATGGAGATCACGGTTCAAGAGTTTAAACATTGCGATATGATCACGATCAAAGGTCGTATAGATAGCGCCACAGCACCTCAACTGGCTCAGGCCCTTGAAACCGCGAACAACGGCGGCAAGTATAAATTAGTTGTGAACATGAGCGACCTGGAATACATGTCCAGTGCCGGTTTCAGGGCTCTGCTCGCTGCACAACGCAATAGCAAGCGATATAATCGCGGCGAAGTTGTTTTAGCTTCAGTTCCGGATCGAATCCGTGATGCACTTGAATTAGCCGGGTTTACGGAGCTTTTTAAGACCTTTGATGATCCTCTGCTTGCTGTTGGCCATTTCTAGCGGATGTGTCAACTGTACAACTTAGAGAATGCAAATAGAATTTGACAGGAGGCCGTCCTCAGCGGCGATATACTGCTGAGGCGGCTTTTACCCAGTACCGCACAGTTATCTAAACTTGAACTTTGAATATTATCTTTCATCACCATTAAAAGTTTAGTAATTAATGAGACAGGCGGTAAATTACCTAATGCAATCTGTACAATTTCCCGCGAAATTTGACTACCTCGATGAGATCCGCGATTTTGTTGGCGAGATCGCGCGTCAAGGCGGCTTTGGCAGCAAGGAGGTTTACAACATCCAGCTTGCAACGGATGAAGCTGCTTCCAACATCATAGAACACGCGTATGAAGGTGTTAGCAATGGGGTGCTTGAACTCTCCTGTGGGTTTCAAGGTAAATCGATCATTATTGTTCTGGTGGATCATGGCGAGCCTTTTGACCCCTCCGAAATCCCGATGCCTGACCTCAAGGCTGACCTTTCTGAACGGAAAATTGGGGGATTGGGAATTTTCCTGATGCGAAAATTAATGGATGAAGTCCGTTACGATTCACAACCCGGGAAAAACAGTAACACCCTCACGATGATCAAACACAAAAGATAGGACGGCATGGCAGCCGCTTCACGTTCGCCTCTTTCTTCGGATTGGCGCGACCTTGCCAGCCTTGGGGAGCAGATCGTCAGCGCACCGTCGCTGGCTGCGCAACGCGACCGCATCATTGCCATGACTTCACGCCTGGTGGAGGGGGATGTGGATGTCTGGCTGCACGAGAACTTGTTCCGCCTGCCTAATATTGAGGAAGAACTTCTCTTCCCTGAACAACCGTCAAAGCCTGGGATGCAGCGCGCATTGAAATCCGGCAAGCCAAGCACAAAGCGCAAGAGGGAGATGAAGAACGGCGCCTCTCGCGAGACGTGGGCCGCCATCCCACTCGAAGACCAGGGGATTATGCTGGGAGCGTTACAAGTCACACGCGCAAAAGGACCTGAATTCAAGCAGTATGAACTTGACCTGCTCGAAGGGCTTGCAGGCGTAATTGTCGTGAGCCTGATTGCCTCTCACCGCGTGGCGGTGGAAAAATTCCGACTTAATCAATTACATCTTGTAAGTGACGTGAATGCACAGATCGCAAATGTGCTCAATTTAGATGAACTCGCCCGGCGCGTGACCAGGCTGATTCAACAGACATTCCACTATTATTACGTTGCGATATTTACACTTCGAGACCGTTCCACATTCTTGCGCCATCGCTCAAGCGCCATGGCGCCGCGTAAAGGCAAACGCAAGCCTGGGACGAAGTCCAGGGTCGCTGTGGAGGTGGAGATCGGCCAGGGTTTGATCGGGCAGGCTGCGGCGGAGGGAGAACGGATTGTTATCGGCGATGTACGAAAAGATAAGCGTTATCGCTTCATTGATGCCCTTCCAGGGACACGTTCAGAAGCGGTAATCCCGTTAAGGATAGAAGACCGAGTGCTTGGCGTGCTCGATGTGCAAAGCGATCAAGTCAATGCATTCCATCCAAATGACTTGTTGATCCTGGGTGCGCTGGCAGATTCGATTGCGCGGGCAGTCGAGGGCACACGTCTCTATAATAATCTGAGGCGCCGCGCCGATCAGTTGACATTGATCTCGGAAGTCAGCAAGAGCGTAAGTTCATCACTTGAATTAGGAAAGTTGATGACAGATGTTGCAAATCTGATCCATAACAGATTTCGTTTTCCCTATGTTCAACTTCTCACAGTACATCCCAACCGAGGATTAATCGAATATCAGGCTGGGAGTGGTGAACGAAGCATAGGCCTGGCAGGCTATACACTTCCATTGGATGATCCCCAAGGGATCATTCCCTGGGTAGCGCGCGAAGGACAGGTGGTTCTTGTAAATAACGTGAAGAAAGATAAACGCTATCGCGCCTCACCGATGCCTCCTGATGATACAAAATCAGAACTTTCCATACCGCTCCTTTACGATCAGAAGGTTGTCGGCGTGCTCGATATTCAATCCAATAAGTACAACGCATTTACAGAGGATGATCAGATCATGTTTGCAGCGGTGGCAGATAACATCGCGACCGCGATACATAATGCAGATCTGTATCGTTCCGAACAATGGAGACGGCAGGTGGCGGATAGTCTCCGCGAGGTTGCAGGCCTGATCTCCGCCGAAGCGGATTTGGATGATGTACTGGAAGCCATACTGGCCGAGCTGGATCGGAATTTGTCGGTGGATATTTCAGCGATTTGGCTGTTGGAAGATGATGAACTGTACCTTGCCGCGAGCAATAATGCTGACGAAGCGCACTTCGAAAAAACTCTCTATGATTCGCCAGAATCCTACGAAGCGCTCATGCAGGTGATTCAGTCCGAAGTCCCGCTGCTTCGAAAACCTACAGATCCGATTTGGGTCTCTGGCTTGGCCGCTGGTTTTGATCAACATTACTCTGCTCTGGCGGTGCCTTTACGCCTGGGCAATCAACCCCTGGGTGTGATCACGCTTGCACATCATGTGGCGGGCAAGTATGGTCATGAAGCACAAGCAATGACAACCACATTCGCGAGTTATGCGGCGGTTGCGATTGAGAATGCACGTCTATATGATGCAGCGCAGGAGCAGGCATACGCTTCCGCTGCCTTATTGCAAGTTGCGCAGGCGATTGTCAGTTTAAGCGACGTGGATGAAATTCTGGGGACGATCATCCGCATCCTGCCAATCTTGGTGGGTGTGCAACGCGCCGCGTTATATCAATGGGATGCTGAAAAGGAAATCTTTCGCCCATCCCAGGAATACGGTCTCAATGATGAAGATGAAAACAGATTTTGGGAGCGTTCTTTTGCACACGGCGAATTCGCATTCCTCGACGCATGCCGCGACTCAACAGGCTTGCTTGCCTGCCAGGTAGAGGGACAAGGAGGACTGAACGCCTGGCTATCGGTGGACCCTGTGCAGGATGTCAATCTTGGTACGCCTGGTGCATTATTGTTCGCTGTGCCCATTGCAGTCAAGGAGGACCTTTATGGTGTGATGATGATTGAGGAAGCTCCAGGCGGTCTGCGTTTCCGCTCGCGCAGACTTGAAATTATCACGGGCATTGCGCAACAGGCTGCGCTTGCCATTCAAAATGACCTTCTTCAAAAAGAGATGGTCGTACGTGAACGCCTCGAAACGGAAGTACAGTTGGCGCGACAAATCCAGCAAACCTTCATCCCCGAGTCGCTGCCTCAATTTTCAGATTGGGAACTGGCTGCGCGCTGGAAGACTGCCCGACAAGTGGGCGGCGATTTCTATGATGTGTTCGACCTGCCGGATAATAGACTTGGCCTCTTCATTGCCGATGTCGCGGACAAGGGTGTCCCTGCTGCCCTCTTTATGGCGCTCACGCGGACCCTCGTCCGTGCAGCGGTTATCGAATCCGACTCTCCCGCCGATGCGATGAAACGCGTCAATGACCTGCTTGTCCCTGACACAAGGCAGGGAATGTTTGTAACAGCAGTCTACGCTGTACTAGATTTGGAAAACAGCGGGCTGACCTACGTCAACGCAGGACATAACCCACCATTGTGGGTGAAGAGTGATGGCAGGATCGAAAGGCTTACCCGCACTGCGATTGCTCTGGGTGTAGTGGTCGGTGATCCTGTTGAACAGCGTACGATCAAACTTGAATCAGGCGATAACATCCTGTTCTACACCGATGGTCTGACCGAATCCTTCAACGCAGAAAATGAATTCTACGGCGAAACGCGCCTTTTGGAGTCCATCGCTTCGAACGATTGCGCTTCTGCCTCGAATTTGTTGGATGTAGTTGAAAAATCTTTGTTAAATTTTGTTCAGGATGTCCCTCCCGCTGATGACCTGACGATGCTGGCTTTGAGAAGCGTATAAAGCTTCATTAAAAGTTTACACAAACCTGCATTCAGCAGTACAATGTCCCCTCACCACTCACAAAGTGGCATATAAAAATATAGACTCAATGAAGAAAACATAACATACAATTTATTCCCAAATGCTTAGCAAAAAATAAGACAAGCCATAAAATCCAAAAACGTGAGGCATCATGTACACAACTGAAGGCAAGAAAATTGTCTACACTGAGAAGGCGCCAAAGGCTATTGGGCCCTATTCTCAGGCCATTCGCACGGAAAACCTGGTCTTCTGTGCAGGTCAGCTTGGTGTTGATCCTGTCACCGTGGAGCTTGTTGAAGGTGGCATCGATGCACAAACGCGCCGGGCATTGACCAATCTCAAGAATGTGCTCGAAGTCGCTGACTCAGGCTTGAACTTTGTTGTCAAAACGACCGTCTTCCTGCATGATATGCGGGATTTTGCAAATATGAATGCGGTCTACGCGGAATTCTTCCCTGAGAATCCTCCGGCTCGAAGTACGGTTCAGGTCGCGGCATTGCCGAGAAATGCACTCGTTGAGATCGAATGTGTTGCATTACTCTCCTCATCACGCGGTGACTGACAAATATACCTGAGGCACACTCCTTGGCACCACCCATAATGTACTTGGCAAATCGGGCAGGTGTCAGGGAGTGCAAATGTAAATAATCTCCAGTCTTTAGTTCTCCATTCACTCATCACTCTCGTTAACGAACTCGTCCTGAGCCTACCAACATAGGTCAAACGATATTGTAATTTTTATCCAATAATTTCGTTGGATAATACAATCACCGATTGCATTCATGAATACAGAATCTCTCATCAAATTCTGGCCACTTATATATTCCGCGGTCAAGGAAATCTGGAACATTACTGAGCCGCACATCGAAGACGCCGCGATTCGCATTGACCTTCCTCTTGAGCTGTATTTTTACAGTGAACTGGGTTTGGAATATTTTTCGATACCAGATTTTCAAAAAAGGGACCCATTTTCAAACCCCGAACAGTTCGAGAAACTATTTGCCCGCCTTGTTGTAAGGGGCTGGATCGCCGCGATGCCAGATGGACGATATCAGGTCACTGAAAAGGCGCGTGAAGGCGCGCGTCAGATTATCCGGGCCGGTGACACACACCTGGCAAATTTTGAATCGATGCTGGATGTCGATCTCGAAAAGCTTGCCCTGTTGTTGAAACAGCTTGTGACAGCATGCGCGGATGCCTCGGAACCTCCCCAAAAGTGGGCGATCCTCAAACGTTTCCGTGTAGCGGATAAAGATAGCTCCTGGCTCCCGCAGATCAGGGAATCGTTGATGGACCTTTTTGCTTATCGCGATGATTCACATCTCTCCGCATCGCATCCCCATTTTGGGCGAGCTGGGATTGTTTGGAGTGTCCTGGGTTCGGTCTGGAGCGGGGATGCGGTCACCGCCGATCAGATGACAGAGACAATGGCATTTCGCGGCTATGATGTGGACGACTATGAGGTGGCAATCCAGGCTGCCGTAGAGATTGATTGGGTTGAAAGCGCTGAGGTTTTTGGAGCATTCCGCCCAACACAAAAAGGACGGGAAATGCGTGAGCAGGTTGAGCGATTAACTAATGAATATTTTTATAAACCCTGGTCGGTCATAGAACAAGACAAACTCGATGAAATGTATGACCTGCTGACGAAGCTACGCGACCAACTGCATGATCATAAGAAAGTTCAGCAATAAGGTTTGCGACTCTGGATTCTGAAAGCTTAGGCTGCTACAGCTATTGGAGAGGGAATGATAAACATTTTGCAGGTTCGGGAACGGCAGTTCTACGGAGATTGTTAAGGCGCATGGTGGTAGAATTAGCGTCCGAAGTCAGGCGGGGCATGGCACAACCTTTGTGATCCACCTGCCGCTTGAGCAAAAATGATTTATGATATAGACTTCGGAAGTCTGTCAGGCTTCCGAAGTCTCGTGTACTATGCCCAAAGTTTCAATCATCGTTCCCTGTTATAACGAGCAATCTACCATCCGTTTACTGTTGGAGTCACTGCGCGAGCAGACGTTTCCGCGGGCTGACATGGAAGTAATCATTGCCGACGGACTTTCGCGGGACGGTACACGAGAGGCGATTGCTTCATTTCAAAGAGAATTTACTGACTTGGATGTTCGAGTCGTGGACAATTCACGCCGTTCCATCCCCTCTGCTGTCAATTGTGGTATTCACGCTGCACGCGGCGAAATTATTGTTCGTATGGACGCGCATTCAAAGCCATATCCTGATTACGTGCAGAATTGTGTAAACGCGCTTGAGGAGGGTCGTGGAGATACGATTGGCGGCGTGTGGGAAATATACCCCGGCGCGGAGACCTGGATAGCAAAGTCTATCGCTGTTGCCGCTGCGCATCCTCTTGGAGTAGGGGATGCGTTTTATCGTCATACTAAACAAGCAGCAGAAGTGGATACGGTTCCTTTCGGCTCATTCCGAAGGTCCCTGGTTGATCGGGTGGGATATTTCGATGAATCGCTACTCACGAATGAAGATTACGAGTTCAATG
Source organism: Anaerolineales bacterium (assembly GCA_036741855.1). Taxonomy (GTDB): domain Bacteria; phylum Chloroflexota; class Anaerolineae; order Anaerolineales; family Villigracilaceae; genus Defluviilinea. The sequence goes on along the minus strand of DAINRK010000051.1, from coordinate 29 downwards.
CGCGTATACGGAAACGGGGTGGAAAGATC
>DAINRK010000050.1:0-14811 GCA_036741855.1 Anaerolineales bacterium | reverse complement strand
CATGGCTGGAGGCATCGCCATCATGAGAAAGAATTTGCTTACCTCAGTATGCCCTATTATCCTGTTACTGATCACGGCCTGTGCAAGCCAGGTATCCACGCCAACTGTTTCGTCGACTGATGTTGAAAAAGAAGAACAGGCAGTGTATTCATCTTTTTTCAAAAACTACTCTGAACCGATTGTCATCCTACAGGAAACATCTACCGAATTTCTTCCCTCCTCGTCTGAGGAGCTGCAACAACGTATGGATTACATCGCATCTGGTTTGCCAGACGCATCAAACGAGACTCTCGATAATTATTTCGAGCGTAATCGCCTCCAGCCCAGTCACCTTTCGCCAGACATGCAGCTCGGTATCAATTATATTTTGTTGAGCGAAGAGGAACTTTCCACGATCATGAACCAGCCCAATGGTTGGCAAGCTTTTTATGAAAAGTATTCACCAGCAGGATATATGCAGTTCTCGCGGGTAGGATTCAACGAAACACTGGATCAGGCTATTGTTTATGTTGGCAGCATACCAGGTCCGATGATGGGCAGTGGAAATTATTATCTTTTGGAAAAGAAGGATGGTCAATGGATTATCAAGGAACAAGTTCTAGCCTGGGTTTCATAATATCGAATGCAAAAACAGTAAACCAAGTGACAGTCATCTTAGGGAAACAGGTGACTGTCACTTTTCATTTGCGGTTGTTGTTTTTTTTCGCACAAATGAAGTAAGTAACGATAACATCTGAGCGGTGTTCCAGTACAAAATACCTCCTAGGTACTGGAAGAAATCACATGAACAAAATCGTCCAATTCCCTGTTATACGTATTCTCATCGCCGTTCTTTTTGTCGGAGTTGGAATTGCCATTGGGCAAATCATCCTAAACCTTTTGCGCTCAGTTCTCTCCATTACGGATATAGGAATTGCTAACATCCTGGCTTTTGTTCTCATTACTCCCATAGCTTATTTCTCCTACGCACTGTACGTCCGTCTCATTGAAAAACGCGAATTGACCGAGCTGTCCCTTTCAAACGCTTTTCGAGAATTCGGACTCGGCTTCCTGATAGGCTTCGGTTTGTTCGCATCTGTCATCTTGATTCTGTGGCTGTTAGGTCTCTACACGGTAAACGGCTTTGAGTTTATCCTGCTTTCATTGCTTGGAGCCCTATTTGGCGCATTCGTCAGTGCCCTGGCGCAAGAGTTGGTCTTCCGCGCGGTGATCTACCGCATTACCGAGGAATGGCTTGGTACATGGTGGGCAGTGTCTATTTCCGCAATCCTTTTCGGATTAATTCACCTTTCCAGCGCTGGCGCGACAATATTCAGCACTTTGGCTGTTGCGCTTCAAGCAGGCGTCATCCTTGCTGCGGTATATACATTAACTCATCGCATATGGATGGCGCTTGGCTTGCACATGGCCTGGGACTTTGCGAACGATGGTGTTTTTGGCGTGGGTATTGCTGGTCAGTCAGGTGAATCGCTCAAAGGACTGTTCCAGGCAAGTCTGCAGGGTCCTGAAGTGCTCAATGGTGGTAAATTTGGGATTGAAGGGTCTCTTATAGCTTTGGTGATTGTATTGCTGGCAGGCATAGCCATCCTTCGGATATCTATGCAAAATGGACAATTTATTCATCGCCAGAAGGCAGATCAGAATCTATCGCCATGACACTGTAAGAAATGACCTCCACTGCCAAAAGGTCCGTGAAATCACCAATTACTGGTTTAAGAAAATACAACATTGCAGTCGTGATTCCATGCCATCGTGTTGAGATGGAAATTAACGAGGTGATTGCAAGTCTTCCCAGCTACCTTAAGCATATCATTGTGGTGGACGACGCATCACCCGATAAAACGGCTGAGGTGGTAAGGAAATTCGCTCAAAAAGATTCTCGTATTCTTCTGATCAGCCACGAGAAAAATCAAGGTGTAGGGGGCGCAACGCTGACCGGTTTCCGTAAGGCACTCGAACTTGGCGCACAAATCATTGTTAAGGTTGATGGAGATGGGCAGATGGATATGGCGTATCTGCCCGACCTGCTCAGCCCTCTTATCGAGGCACGGGCTGACTACACCAAAGGAAACCGCTTTAGAGACTTTCAAGCTCTGCAAAAAATGCCGCTAGCTCGGCGCATGGGGAATATGGCCTTGGGATTCCTCACAAAAGCCGCAACGGGCTATTGGAATCTCCTCGATCCGGCAAATGGATTTGTTGCCATTCGCAGCAATGTGCTTGCCCAGCTTCCACTTGACCAGATCGACCGCACTTTTTTCTTCGAAACATCCATGCTTACAAATCTATACCTAATTAAGGCTGTCGTGAAAGATATACCCATGCCTGCGCGCTACCAGGGAGAGATGTCGAATCTGGCAGTCCACAGAGTATTATTGGAATTTCCACTTAAGCTGTTGAGAACGTTTATTCGCCGACTGATTCTCAAGAATTTGATTTATGACTTTTCCATGGAGTCCATCTACATATTTGCCGGTTTACCGCTCCTGCTCTTTGGTCTTCTCTTTGGTATTACGAGATGGGTGGATTATGCCTCGCGGGACATTCCTGCTCCTACGGGAACCGTGATGCTTCCGACGCTGTCTGTTTTACTCGGCGTTCAATTTATGATCGCTGCCATCGAAATTGACTTGCGTTCCACGCCAACAGAACCTCTCTCTACTCCCTTATAGAAATCGAGACTATACTGCGTTCATCGCAGCATACAACAGCATGGTATATACACAATTAAGAACCATGGTTAATCAAATTAGTATTTCAAAGGCCGAAATCTTCCTCATTTCCATTTTGTTGACCTTTGGCATACCCATGGTCTTGTTGATCCCACCTGGCGCGGGATACGATGAAGAAGATCACCTTGTCCGTGTTTGGGAAATATCCGGTCTCTCCTTTATACCGGGTGAAATGTCTCCAAAGCAGTTGAAATACCCCATCATATTCCGCGACCTGGCTTATCGGCAGCAGGCAAGTGCAGGCATTATCGACGCGAACTTCTGGCAAACGTATGCCGGTGTATCGCTGGATGAACATGGTTATGTACGTCGTGAGATCAATACCAAATCTGTTTATTCACCTGCACTCTTTCTTCCTCAATCCATTACCATGCGTTACTTTGGCCGCATAGCGGACCTGCCTGCTTTGCCTGTTTTCTATCTAACCAGGTTTGCTGGTTTGTTGAGTTATTTGTTTCTGGTCTGGCTTGCGATTCGCATCATCCCTTTCGGAAAATGGCTGCTGTTGATCCTGGCAGTCTCGCCAATGGCTCTGTTTCAGGCTACTACACTCACTGCAGATACCATTTCCAACGGGATCGGTTTCCTGTTTATTGCCGGAAGCCTGAACCTAGCACAATTTGAAGAAATCGACTGGAAGAAAACAGGAAAATTGCTCCTGCTTGTGTTTCTTCTTTTATTAACAAAACTCAATGTGATCTTTCTGATCCTGCTGCCTTTCGTGCTCATTTCCCCATCACGATATCGACAGCGCTGGATTTATCTTTTTATCTTTGTTATATCCGTTATTCTCTTCATTGTTGAGGTGGCAGCCTGGAACGTGATCGCAACCAGAAACATCGATGCCTTGTTGGCGAATGATGCGAACGTCCCGGCGCAATTACAACATATCTTAAGGCATCCACTTCATTTTCTTTGGACGGTCATGGAAGACTTTATCATAAATGGATCGTCTTATTTGGAAACATGGATTAATGGTTATGGCTATTATTACTGGACTCCTCCTCAAATTGTGTCAATATGTTTTCTTCTCAGTCTGGGTTCTGTGCTACTCATCTCCACCACGACTGAAGGGGTGGACAAAAGATTCAATATTCTCTTTATCGTGGTATTTGTCCTCGGCTACCTCGCTACCATGGTCTTGATGTATCTCACTTTTACACCGGTTGGCTCTGATAAAATTCTGGGCCCGCAGGGGAGATATTTCATCCCGTCAGCTATGCTTCTCTTCTTGGCGCTTTCCAGCCTTTCTGTTGTAAAAAAACTGGGCAGACCTTCCTTAACCTGGGGAATGGGTTTTCTCGTTGCTGCTTTATCCATTAATTTAATGGGAATTATTCTTGCATTTTATGTACCGTGTGGTACCACCTTTTATAATACCGAACTATGCTATCAGCCTCCATACAAGGATTTCACCGCTGAAAGCCATCCCTCTCCACCCATCTCGAATGATATTTCAGTTACACAGGAAGTACAGGTCAAGTGTGATGGCTTCACAGAATTGCGCGTGCTATTATTTCCGTCCATTTCACAAGCGAATGGGACGACGCGGTTTATCCTTCAAGATCCGATGAACGATCAAAAATTAATGGATACCCTGGTGCAAAACGACCAGATCACTTCAGAGGACTGGTATCCATTGAGATTCAATCCCGATTGGCATTCAAATGGAAAACAGTACGTTCTTAAAGTTCTCAGCACAGGTACTTTGAACGGTCAGGGCCTTCGCCTGTTCTACTCGGCGGAACCAGAATTTCAGGGAAACCTCTACGAAAACGGACAGTTAATGCAGGGTGGCGTTGCGCTGCAATATGGCTGCATCACGGGAATTAGAAAATTATGGCTGACAGGCGGGCTATAAGATGGTATCTCAAGCAGAAGTTCTCTGTGAGAGAATGTTGAAGAAGCGATATACCCTGGAGTATCACTATGCCATCCTCCGACCCACTTGAAAAACTAAAGAAGGGGCGAGCTGCTGCAATAGAGCTTATTCCAATTTTACGGAATAAACTTGCCTCCCGCGATGGCGGTGTCCATGCTGGGACAATTTTGTCCGCAGCGGCATGGCTCACCGGAACCAGCCTGTACAGGGCATTCAATCCAAAAGACGATAGGGCGCCGGGCACGCTCATCAAATCAGATGACGTGAACAAAGAGTGGGAAAGTTTGATGTATCTTTTCGAGCAATACAATTTTCAAAAAGCAGATATACCTGTTGGTCGCCTGATTTTGGCTGCTTTAGCTGGCGGCGATATGCACAAACCGCGAGTAGAGATGTCGTATATCCAGAAGGAACTTCAAGATCAATACAATGCGGTGATGAAAAAACATGGGTTCAACGATCTGGATGCTGCCCGCGCAGGCGTGGTGCTTTGCTCCCTCCTTTTGCAACTTCACTCTACGAAGCTCAAAGAAATTGATCCCTATGTGGCGGCTGGGATTGTCGCGCAGGGAATCATAGAAGCTGCAAAGACGGTCCCTCCTCGTCTGAAATCCTCAGGTCGATAGGATCAAGATGACATCAACTGCGAAAAGCATCTTCTATTACAGCTTTTATATGATGGGAACGGGGTTAGGCTTACTATTCATCCCAAATCTTGTCCTTGGCATATTTGGTTTCCCACCAACAAGTGACATCTGGATACGCATCCTTGGTTTGTTCGCCTTTTGTGCAGGCATACTCTACTTTTATTGTGGGCGAACAAATCAAATGGGATTCTTTCGCGTTTCCATCCCGGAACGGATTCTCTTCTTTTTAGGGATCGCGGGGATTGTCCTGTTCCTGCCAGCGAATCCACTTCTCATTTTGATTGGTAGCGCGGATCTATTCGGTGCGATTTGGACAGCGCTTACCTTACGCAACTCCAGCTGATTACAATAATCTATAAACGGGGATGATTTATTTGCTTTACGAACACGAGGTAAAATTCTCAGCAGAGTTCAATGAGAAAGAAGACCTTCACTTCTCGTCTGCGCACATGGCTGGATAACCTTCCCATCCAGGATCCTGTTGATCGCCGCATGGCGTCTCTTCTTCAATTCATCCTGCTCGGTTTCATTGCTATTATTCTCATTGCCATCATACTGAACCTGATCCTTGGGTCCGCTCTTTCACCACAAGAAATACTAACCAGCTTGATCGCTAATTCCATTGGTGCCGTGATCTTCGCCTTGCCACTGATGTTGCTTCGGCGCGGCTATTTTCGCGCATCGGTACTCATCCTCATCGCCATCCTTTTTATCTTGTCCACTCTTTCAGTGGGATTGGCAATGAGTCTTCGAGAGGCGAATGGAACATTATTCCCATTAACGCTCGCGATGATACTGGCTGGTTTGCTCGTGGGCAGCCGGGCCCTGGCGCTCACCTTTGGGTTGAGTATCGGAGTGCTCCTTCTCGGCGTAGTGCTCGAACAGAGTACCGACTCTCAAATCTGGTTTACTAACATAGCTGTTGCAGGCAATTTTATTTTGTTTAATGGTTTGATGAGTCTCTTTCTTGATCGGTTTGGTATCACGCTTCGTACGGCCCTCACCGCTGCGTATGAACGTGAAAGCGAATTAAAAAACGTAATCCGGGAACGGGAGCTGGCGGAAGAAAAATACAGCAAGATCGTTGAGAATGCCATTGATGGTATTTTTCAGAGCACACCAGATGGACGATTTATCAGCGTTAACCCGGCAATGGCGCGCATGTATGGGTATGAGTCTCCTGAAGACATGCTCAGCAGTGTGACCAATATTTCCACCCAACTTTATGTCGATTCTGATATACGGGATGCTCTTCAACGCCGCCTTGCAAATGAGGAACAGATCGTTGGTTATGAATCGCTGGACTATCGCAAGGATAGGTCAACGTTTTGGACCTCCGCAAATGTACAAGTCATCCGAGATGCTGACGGAATTATCCTGTACTATGAGGGAACGGTCGAGGATGTTACACCACGCAAGAAAGTGGAAGCTGAACGCGAAAGTCTGATACAAGAACTGGCAGCCAAGAATGCAGAATTGGAACGTTTCACCTACACGGTCTCACACGATTTGAAATCCCCTCTGGTCACCATCAACGGCTTTCTAGGTTATCTCGAACAGGATGCGGCTTCAGGCAATATGGATCGATTCAAGACAGACAGCCAACGTATTCATGCTGCTGTCAATAAAATGCAGGGAATGCTTGGTGAACTACTTGAACTTTCGCGCATTGGCCGGCTGGTCAACGAACCTGAAATTATTCCGTTTGGGGATTTGGTGAGTGCAGCAATGGAACTGGTTCATGGTCAGATCGAAGCGGGCGGGATCACGGTCGACCTCCAGCCTAAACTGCCCGCCGTTTATGGAGATCGTCAGCGTCTGACGGAAGTACTACAAAACCTGCTCGACAACGCATCCAAATTCATGGGCGATCAAACCAACCCACGCATCGAAATAGGTCAACATGGTAAGGAAGATGGCAAAGCGGTCTTTTACGTGAAAGATAATGGAGTAGGTATCGAGCCCGATTATCATGAACATATCTTTGGTCTCTTCAACAAACTGAATTCAAAAGCTGAAGGCACAGGAATTGGTCTTGCCTTAGTGAAACGAATCATCGAAGTCCATGGCGGCCGGATATGGGTCGAAAGTGAGGTGGGTGCAGGCTCCACATTCCTCTTTACGTTGCCACAAAGCGCGCCGCCCGAATCATAGTGGGTCAAGGCCCATGAAATATTTGTATCCAAAGAAAATCAGTTTGATAATCTCAACAATTGTCGTGATCACATCCTGCACCGCGCCGACCCAACAAGCCATTCCGACTGTCACGTCGACACCCTCTCCAACTCCAACACTAAAGCCAACCAATACTATTGTGCCGACTGCTACAGGCATTCCGGGCTTTGAAGATTGGTCTGTGTTCAATCCTCAAGCCGTTACAATATCAACAGAAAATGACTCGTTGATCCTCACGCTTCGGCACCGGTCTTTATGGTTCATGACTCAGCGTGGTGTGCTTGTCTATAAGCCTGTGAGTGGGAATTTCAAAATCACAGCAGAAGTCCGTGCTGCGAAAAATTCAAATCCATCCCAGACTCCGGGAGGTGATGGAACGGTTCAGCTTGGAGGTCTCATGGCTCGCAATGGGAATGGAGGACAGGAAAATTATGTCTTTGTTGTGATCGGTGACGATGGCAATGGACTCTCCATCGAAACCAAGAACACGGTGGATAGTTTCAGCAATTATGCCGGACCAAGCTGGAACGCCAGCGAAGCTGAACTGCGCTTGTGCAGATTCGGTTCAGCATTCAAACTGTATAAGAGACACCTTGGAGCAAATGAAGCCTGGATACCCGCCGATTCATTTGATCGACCCGACTTGCCGGACACATTACAAGTTGGAGCTAATATTTATACAGACAATACTCCTGATCTGAGCGTGCGATTCGATCATCTTCGGATTGAGTCAATCACCAGCGAAGCAGATTGCGAACAAGACTAAAAAACCTCGCAAAGAGAAACTCGAACTGCCAATTTGGGTTGTCTTTATTATCTGAATAAGGAGGATCCCATGGCCGCTTCGCTGATTCGATGGTTGATATTCCTGCATATTCTATCCGCCCTTACACTTTACATGGCCCACGGCACCTCGGCAGCCATGGCATTCAAAATCCGCAAGGAAACGGATTTTGCCCGCATCCGCGCCATGTTGGATCTATCCTGGTCAACAATGATCATCATGGGGGTGTCGTTTCTGATCATGGGCCTGACCGGACTGATCCTTCCCTTTCTAATTCATATCTGGAATAAAGGCTATATATGGGTCTCGATTGTGCTTATGGTTTTTGTCTTTGTTTATATGGCTATGTTCAATGAGACAAGCTATAAACAGCTGCGGCGTTTGGTCGGACTACCATACATGAAGGGAAATAAGGAGTTGCCCGCTGAATCGCCCTCCAGCCCGGAGGAAGTCGCGGCGGTTCTTAACAAGACACATATAACGGGTCTGGTTATCGCCGGATATGTTGTCCCTGCGATTGTATTGTGGCTGATGGTTTTCAAACCTTTCTAAATATTTCCTGGTCCCTATATGATTAAAAAAGGCAGAGGTTCACCTCTGCCTTTTTGATTCTTAGTTTGATAATTTACGCTTACTTCAATCTTCCACAACGGCCGTCTCGACAGATTGAATGGGAGGCAGGAAATCTGCCATCAATTCCCATGAATCACCCGAGTCACGGCTGTAGAACAATTGACCCGTATGTGAGCCAACATAAATTCCCGCATCGTCAAATGAATCGGTGGCCATCGCTTCACGCAGCACGACCAGATGCGCCTTTTCAGGAAGTCCCTTCGTTAGTCGTTCCCAGGAGTCTCCTGCATCACGCGTGCGCCAGACCGAAAACTTGCCATCGACGCTCATACGGAATTCATCACTCTCTTCAAGCACAATGTATGCCGTCCGCGGATCAGTGGGGTGTACCGCAATAGGAAAACCAAAGCGCGAAGGTAATCTGCCTTCTCCAATGTCAATCCAATCTTCTCCAGCATTGTCGCTACGATACACACCACAATGATTCTGCTGATAAATTACATTCGGATTGGAAGGATGCATTGCCATTTTATGCACGCACTGTCCGAACTCCGGGAATTTAGTTCCTAAAAAATCAGCGCGCACATTCTTATTATAAGGCGACCAGGTTACCCCACCGTCATCTGTGCGGTAACAACCCGCCGCGGAAACCGCGATATACATCCGATTCAAATTCGTGGGATCAAGCAAGATGGTATGCAAAGTCAAACCACCGGCCCCAGGGTTCCATTCGCCGCGTTGTGGATGGTCATACAAGCTTTCGTTCAATTCCCAGGACTCGCCGCGGTCACGTGACACAAAGAATGAAGCGGGTTGCGCGCCGGCATATAGGACGCCCGGTTCGCTCTCACGTCCCGGTTGAATATTCCAAACCTTGATCATTTTCTCAGGAATTTCCTTCACACTCTGGCCGCCCTCAGACCGAAACGCCTCATCCACCGTGCCAGCGGGACGGCCCGATTTCGACGGGCGCGTCAGAAGCGGAACTTGTTTCGCCTGCGTCCACGTCTTTCCCAAGTCGTCGGAATAATGGGTGGTTGGTCCATATACAAAGTGACTTGTTGCCGCATGAAGCCGTCGATCACGCGGGTCCATTTGTATGTGCATCACGTTCCAACTTTTGAATTGAATATCACTAACTTGCCATTTTTTTCGCTTGTCATTGCTTTCAAAGATGAATCCGCCCTTTTGCGTTCCAACAAGAACCATGACCTTTTTGCCCATGATCAGCTCCTTTCGACCGGAAACAGAAAAAATGTTCTAAGAATATTCTAACATTCTACCACGGATTTATTATGCTTTTTGAGGATAATACTGATGCCTTGAATTTGATATATAGGGTTTCTGCTCAAAACAAGAGGATGGAGCCGAAGAGTCTCCATCCTTTATACCCTTCTTGATGCTGCTTTTTAATCCAAAGTCCACACCCAACTATTCTCAAATTCGCAGGTGCCCTTTCCGGAATCTTGAAAGCCCAGAAATGCGAAAGAGCCTTGGGTGCGCTGCTTACTGAAATCAAAGAATCTACCTTCATGATGCTGGTTGATGAACAGATTGAACTGATCATCCTGGGCCACGAGAACAAACTGATTCGTGGCTCCATTGCCCTGGTCAAGCGCGCCGGAGAATTTAGTATCCGTAGGTGAGTTTCTGTATTGTCCAAATTCAAATACGTCAATTTCCCAGGCCGGCAAACCCGACAGGCGCAGAAATATGAAGCGATATTGTTTGCCTTTCTCAAGGTCCGGCTCTGAGCGGAAAGCTGCCCCGCAAAGAATGATTCCTGAGGCGGTCCAGGTGACATCTGATTTCAAAATGAAATTGCCAGAAGTTAATGTATCGTCGACTGCCAGAACCTGGTCATCTGGCCCTGAAAGCTCTATGCTGAGTGGCTTGGTTTGTTGCCAGGCAAGATGCCCATCCTTATATTGGACATCCAACTCTTTGAGAAGTTTATCCAATTCGCCTAAAACCGACTCGGCAGCCTCCGTAGCTTTGGCAGCTGCCGTCGAAGTTACGTCTGGGGTTGCGGTGGGAACAGGCGTGGCTGTATCTGTGGGCAGAGGAGTCAAAGTTGGCTGAGGAGTATCAGTTGGAGCCGATGTGGCTGTGGGATTCAGCGCTGGTATGCCTCCACACGCTGTAAGAAATAGTAGCACGAATATGCCAAATTGCGAAAAACGATTCATCATTAATTCCTTCTTGATTTAGCTTGATTTCCTACAAACCAATTTCCCTCTTCATAGGGGTGAGTGCGAAGAAAACCTGCCTGTATCTTACAGCTTTTTTAGACAAATACAATCGCCAATTCTGTTAATTCTTTTCGTTTTTGCTGTTCATCAGATGGCTGCGATTTAAGTTAAGCAGGGAATTAAATTTCGGTCTATACATATCGATTTTCCAATTCTTGCTATCAGGTCCCTCATTGCATTTAAATTGTTACCCGTAAATTCACTTACTATTTTGTCAGGCTGGCTGAAATTAACGTTATTGCAAACCGAAATTTGTAACCAAAGGTGGTGGAAGAACTCGCGCTACGCAATAATATCCACTAGAAATTGGGGACCTCAAGGATGTCTACAATCTCTCTAGGAAGACAAAAGGGAGATCGCAAACAGATGAAAATCTGATTGCCTAAATAGCACTGCGAGAGAATGAAACAAATACACGTATGAATGAGGCCTAGCTAATGATAAAAAAATTCTTTTTCATGCTCGCGATTTTGAGCAGTCTGCTGGTAGAGAGTTCACACTCGTTCCCCCAAACTGCTCTCGCGCAAGGGTCTGATCCGGTCTTTGTGGGAGCAGGTGATATTGCCAACTGTAGTGGGAGGAATGATGAGGAGACCGCAAAACTCTTAGACGGGATCGCCGGTACTGTTTTCACCCTGGGAGATAACGTCTATCCGGATGGTACTGCAGCCCAATTCACTGACTGTTACGGTCCCACCTGGGGACGCCACAAAAATCGTACCCGTCCATCACCTGGCAACCATGACTACCATACATCGGGTGCCTCTGGATATTACAACTACTTTGGTGCAGCAGCAGGCGACCCAGGCAAAGGTTACTATTCCTATAATTTAGGGGCCTGGCATATTATCTCCCTTAACAGCGAGGTGGGTTATAACGCCGGTTCAGCTCAAGAACAATGGTTAAGAGCGGACTTAGCTGCCAATAGAGCTGTCTGTACCTTAGCGTATTGGCACCATCCACGCTTTAGCACCGGTCAGCATGGCAACAGCACCCGTAGCCAGGGGTTTTGGCAGTTGCTCTACGACAATGGAGCGGATGTGATTCTAAATGGACATGACCATACCTACCAGCGATTTGCACCTCAAAACCCCAGCGGGCAAGCCGATGCAAACCGTGGCATTCGCGAATTTGTTGTAGGTACTGGCGGTGCGGGTCTTTATCCCTTTCCAACGAACCTGCCAACACTTGAAGTTCGCAACAACACAACATTCGGCGTGTTGAAATTAACGCTCCATGCTAACAGCTACGATTGGCAATTCATCCCGATCGCTGGGCAGACGTTCACCGATTCGGGTACCGGAAATTGTATAGGCGCCACGGGTCCGAACCCCACACCAGCCAACACACAGACGGCCGTACCAACGGCCACACGTACTGCTACTCGCACCTTTACTCCGCTACCTCCCACTGCGTCATCAACGGCACTACCACCTACTTTGACTCGGACACCTACGGTCATTCCCGCGTCATCACTTACCTCCATAGCTTCAAGTCCTACATCACCCGTCTCTTCACCTGTCGCAAGCCGAACGTCTACCAGTATCCCAGTTTCGTCGCCTACTACAACCCAGGCGTCTGGTACAAATCTTCCGCCATCACCGACAAATGTAGCTCCCACAATAAGACCGACTTTGGCAGTTACAGGAACGAGGACACCTGTTCTACCTTCAGGCGCGGCAGATATGATCTCTGCAGACAACTTTGAATCCGGTGATTTTTCAGCCTGGACAGGCAGCTCAACTGACAATGGCAATCTCACTCTAAGTCCATCAGCAGCGTTGGTGAGTAATCAAGGGTTACAAGTGGTCATTGATGATGCCAACTCTGTTTACGTTGCTGATGATCGTCCGAGTGCTGAGCCGCGTTACCGTGCACGTTTCTATTTCGATCCCAACTCGATTACGATGGCCACAGGCGAGGCGTTCAACATCTTCAATGGTTTTACAAGTTCGAATACGGCCGTGATGCGTGTGGAATTCGGACGCTCTTCAAACGTCTACGTAGTAAGAGCCTCAGTGCTTACTGATGCTTCGACATGGGTGAGTACCCTCTGGACCACCATCAGTGATGCGCCTCATTGTATCGAGATTGACTGGCGCGCTGCCTCATCAGGTGCCAGTAACGGTGGCATAACACTGTGGATCGATAGTGTTCAACAGGCTGACCTGTCAAATGTGGATAACGACACCCGGCGTATCGACCGAGTCCGTCTGGGTGCTGTGACCGGTATCGACGGAGGTACGCGTGGGACGATCTTTTTCGATGCCTTCGAATCGCGGCGCCAGACTTATATTGGGCCAGTAGGAAGCGTGTCCCTTCCTACATCCCCACCTATACCTGCTGCTTCTTCGACCCCGACCACAGCTACAACATCCACCGCGCCTCAACCGTCCACTTTGACTTCAACTGCGGTTGTGATATCAACTGCAGCTACCACAACGATTGCGCCTTCAGCAACGCATCAATCATCGACCGCAACCTCAACTGCGATCTCAGCCTCGCCTACACCTCAGCCGCCAACCACTACTCCGCCAGCTGGTAGTGTCAGAATCGTATTTACCGCGTCGACTGAAGATATCGCCAACCCGGAGCGCGGTTTTATGAAGCAGTCGTCCATCTTCCCAGACCAGCCACTGGATACAAACAAGATACGAGCCTTGCAGCCCACTGACACACTAGTCTGGGTATATTTCAGGCTGGACAACTACCGCGACCGATCGCTGGATCAAACGGCGCTCAATAACATTACGTCAGTGTTCACGACGGCCAGAAATAAAGGACTCAAGCTGGTCATCCGCTTTGTCTATAACCCGGGACCTGGATCCACCACTGACCCGAATCTGGCCAACCCGGATGCGCCCATTGAACTGGTGCTCCAGCACATCCGATCCCTGCAGCCCATCCTTGCATCAAATGCGGATGTCATCGCGGTGATGCAGGTTGGCTTTGTCGGGCACTGGGGTGAGTGGCACAGCTCAAAGTATCTGCATCCACTGACGTATCGAAAAGCGATCGTGGATGCCCTGCTCGATGCATTGCCCGCGGATCGTATGCTACAACTCAGGTATCCGAGATATAAGGAAATATTCTTCCAGGGTCCACTGACTTCACAGGAAGCCTTCACAGGCACAGATCGGAGCCGCATCGGCCATCACAATGATTGTTTCCTGCGTGATCAGGACGATGGTGGTACGTATAAATCCACCACGGCGCAAGAGCCGAAACATACCTCCAATTATTGTAGTGGTGATGAAGTATCGTGCTGGAAAGATTTCATTGCTCAGGAGAGTCAGTTTACCCCTGTGGGCGGTGAGACCTGCCAGTATAACCCGCCACGTACTGACTGCCCAAACGCACTGCTGGAAATGGACATGCTTCACTGGTCCTTCATCAACAACGGGTACCGCCCCGAGGTGCTGAATGGCTGGACTTCAGGTGGATGTATGAACACCATCCGCCGCAGTCTTGGTTATCGACTAACGCTTAAGGAGGCGTTCATTCCACCAAACATACGGCCCGGAGGCGCGTTGAGCCTCAACGTCCGCCTCAGCAACGACGGCTTTGCAGCCATGTTCAATCCACGTCCACTGTTCGTTGTATTGCAGGGACCAGGCGGCCGCTATGAAATCCCCGTATCCAATATCGACCCGCGCCGCTGGGCAGCCGGGCAGGAAAGCACCTTCGCCATCAATGTAAACCTTCCAGCGAATGTAGCCCCCGGAACCTATAGGTTGGGTCTGTGGTTGCCGGACGCGTACACGTC
>DAINRK010000049.1:4331-14911 GCA_036741855.1 Anaerolineales bacterium | reverse complement strand
AATCAGGTACATGCCCAGGTCATTCGTCCCGCGTTGAGCGACCTGTTTGGTGACGAAATTGCGCAATCTATTCGTATACAGTATGGTGGGTCGGTCACTGCAGCCAATGCATTCGAATTTTTTGCTCAACCTGAGATTGATGGTGCACTGGTCGGCGGTGCAAGCCTTAAGCCGGATGAATTTGTTGCAATTACAAAAGCCGCAGGACAAGCATAGATTTTGAAGCAGGTTGCTTCGTCATCCTAAAGAATTTTCTCGCAATAACATAATTTATGCTGAATCAATTCTCAGGCCTGATTTGGATTGTGTTCATGCTCGTGCCGCTGAGTTTGCTTCAGCGGCTTTTGCATCGTGAGATACAAGCAGTATTTCTGATTCTTACGCGTGATGTGAGACTCACTATGGGGATTTTTTCGATGCTATTCCTCCCTGGCGTTTTTCTCCATGAATTAAGTCATTATTTGATGGCAAAGCTATTAGGTGTGCGGACGGGAAAATTTTCCATCTTCCCTCAGTCTTTATCCGATGGGCGATTGCAACTAGGTTACGTTGAAACTGCCAAATCAGATGTAGTACGTGACTCACTCATTGGCGCCGCACCTATCATCGTTGGGACTCTTTTCGTCGCTTATATAGCAATTTACCGCCTGGAGCTGCGCGTCTTGTGGGATGTTTTTCGAAACGGCCAACTGGACTTGTTCTGGATGGGTGTTCGCGCCCTGCCACAGGTCAGAGATTTTTATTTGTGGTTCTATCTTGTGTTTGCAATTAGCAGCACGATGCTGCCATCACAATCAGACCGCCACGCCTGGCTGGAGTTGGTCATTTATGTTGTGGTATTGTTTGGGATCGTATTATTGTTTGGCGCGGGTCCCTGGATGTTGAGCACTGTCGCGCCGCGTCTTAGTAACCTTCTCAGTTCTGTCGCAGTGATCTTTGGCTTGAGCGCGATTGTGCATATCCTATTGGTATTGCCAACCGCGCTGGTTCATAAATTGCTGGCTCGTACCACTGGGGTGGACGTGGCCTAAAGAAAATATCGATTATTTCTTTACACTGTACTGAAGCAAAAGGACGCCATTTTGATAGTTCTTGCTGCTTATCAGTTCCAAATCTATCTGCTTGATCGTCTCTGAAAACAGAGGGACGCCAGTTCCAAACAATATCGGATTGACCTTAAGAACGATTTCATCGATTAAATCCTCAGCTAAAAGTGCGGTGGCTAATTCTCCTCCTCCACATAAATAGATGTCTTTGCCAGCTCCCTTTTTCAGGTTTGTCACGAGATCGATCACATCCTCAGAGACCAGCTCGACGTTCGGATCAGGACTTTTTTCCATCGTGCGCGAGAAGACATACTGCTTCATCCAGGGATAAGGATCTGTCACGCCGAATTGAAACCCGAACTCATACGTTCTGCGCCCCATCAGGACAACATCATAATCATTCTTGAGAGAATTGAAATAGTCTGTAACATGTTCGCCCTCATCCATGAATCCGCCGACCGTATGATCCTGATGAGCAATAAATCCATCCAGAGTTGTGGCAACGTGATATTTTAATTTTCTCATTTTTGGCTTTTACTTTGAATTCACTTGATCACAATTAAATAAGATGTGATTTCTCTTACGGTCGTTCCTTTGGTGTTATTAAAGGTATATGCATCACAGTAAGCATATGTTTTCCCGTTTTTAAGTTGTGTGATACCATCCACGAAACCCGCTTTTCCATGCGTGGCGATATGCTGAATAGATATTTCCATTGTTGTATCTTTTTCTAGATTTTCAAGTGCCTTGGCAAAATTGTCTTTTCCCTCAATGAGATTATCGCTCAGGATATTCCAACGGATGTCGTCCGTGACACTCTCAAGGATGAATTTGGTATCACGCTTCGCAAAGGCAATGGTTAATTTTTGAAGGAATAAATTCTTGGGGGAGTTTCCACAATCTTCACTAACAATTACTCTTGTCATCAGTTCGACTCCTTACTTTACGCGAGAATCATAACACTAACATAGTGGCGCTTACTTGACCCATACTTGAATCGCGTGATAGCCAGATGGGAAATTTTTTTCTCTTCAACTTCTATTTCCATTCAGAAGTGATCTCCAAAGTTGCCCAGATAGCGGCGACTCATAATAGTGAAGATTCTACACTGATCAAATTATGATTTGATAGACAGTAATAGCTCACTTAATATCTTTTCTTGTTGTCTTGATCATCTCCCATGCTATTTCCACCACTTCGCGTTCACTCTTAAACGCAAGCATATTAATCGCTTCTTCGAAATTAACCCACCTAGATTCTTCAACTTCATGGTCATGATTTGATACATCACCACTCACATATTCCAATAGATAGAAGTGCACATACTTGTGAAACCTGACTGACTTCCCGTAATTTGTACTTCTATACCAGTACTCAATGGTTTCGATCAACGCGAGTAACTTTGTTTCAATCCCCGCTTCTTCTCTTACCTCTCTTACAGCAGTTATTTCAGGAGTTTCACCCGGATCCACAATTCCTTTTGGCAGTTGCCATCTTAAGCTGGGCCTTACCGACACAATAGCCGCCTCAACATTGGAATCCTGCCAGCGAAAGGCAACACCGCCAGCAGAGATTTGATCCAGTGTCGTAACCTTAGTTCCAGTAGTTGACCGGCTCGCTTGCTTTTTGACCATGTAAGTTAGCCGAATTAACGCAAGTTGCTTTTTGGGAATAATACGCGTTCGGGCTCGGCGTTTAATTTTTCCAGCAATTTCTTCGTCAAGCGAGTCTTGACCCTTCCAGACTCCTTCGGGTTAACAAGATATCGGACAATCGCCTCCAGCCAGGTATTTTCACTGGCGCGAAAATGCACAACGGGCCGTTCCTGAATCTCCAATTCATCGACAGGAGTTTGCCTTAGGAGCTCGCGATACACTTTAACCAGATCCAACATTTGATCGCCCAGGTCTTCTTCGACAACCTGCTGCATGGTCTGAGTAATGAATTCCAAATCGCTGTTATAAGCCACCTGGAACTTAATTTCATTCCAAATATATGGGAACAGCGGCCAGCTGTAGTTATAAACCGTTTCATTCAATACCAGCGAATTCGGAAATTTGATGATGCGTCCGCTTGGATGTTGCGTAGATAGGTAAAGACCACCGAATTCCCAGAGGGTGGTATCGAGATAACTAACATCGATGACATCCCCTTTCGCGTCACCGATCTGAATGCGGTCTCCAACACGATAGGGTTGACGGGCAAGTAGGTAAATCCAGCCAATAAAACTGGTGATGGGTGTCTGTAGCGCAAAACCAAGAATAAGGGAAAGCAGCCCTAAGGAAATCAGAGCCGTATACCAGGTCGCAGAAAGAAGCGATAAGATAATGATAGTAATGATCAAAACAGCAACAAGATTCATCACTCGGGTCAGATTGTATTGCGCAGGTCGATTCTCAATCTGACTGATCAAGTAGACTCGGATGCTTTTCACAATAGCCAGGACAAAGTCAATCAGTAGTGCCCCCATGAGCAGGCGGCGAATCAAAAGGATATATTCAATAGGAAGGGCGAAGAATTCAAGGGCTACGATGTAGTAAAGAGCGATGAAGCCAAGCGCAAACAAGATGTAAGTGCCAAACCAAAGTTTATCCTGCATTTGTGCAACAGGTTTGGCTGCTGCTTCCTTCGTCCCTGCCGTTTGTTTGAGCGCAGTTTTGATTTCTTCCTGCTCTTTAAGCCGTTCAATTTCAGCATTATCATTCATTCGATTTACACTCCTTGATTAAATCATAACCGCCTGACATCCCGGTTTGATTGGATGTGAGGCGGCTCTGAATTGGAGCGAACTTTCTGGATTTTACGGCAGGCGCACACTGAGACCTGAATTCGGTCCCGACGGTACGCCAAGGGTTGGCGGCTCGTCCCCAGGATGGGATCTTAAATCCTCAAGCAATTCTTGAGGTGAGAGACTTGTTTCAACCCGAGCCTCTGATTCGGGACGAGGGTTTTGGACGGGCTTCGCACGGTAGATCACCAGTTCGGTGATGCCATCTTCGATGGCACGACGAGCCAGGCCGCGAATGTAGTAACGGTTGAACTCACTTTCGGCCAGAACCTCCGCGGCATTTTCTGGTGTCGCAGCAATTGAATATCCGCCGGCTTTGGGTTGACGGCGTGGCTGGGTCCTGACAATTCGCCGGTGCTCTCGTAGGTTTTGGGCCAATGTTTCATCAGTTCCGTTTTGAATCGCATCGCGCAGCAAGCTAGCGTAATCTCTTTGGCCTTGTCCGCTCAAGAACGGGCTGATATGTAGTTGATTATTGGAGATGTCATGTTCCATTTCGTCCAGCATCAGTCCCCGCGTGCGATCATCGAGATTTTCAAGATATAGAGCCATAGTTTCCTACTACTTTCATTTGTACGTGTCCGGTAAGTTTAACGTGCCTTTTTAGTTAGGTGTTACGTGTCTGAATTAATAGATATCAAGTGCCTCCTCGAAAAGGTCGACGAATATATCCATCTTGAACGAGTGTTACTGGCGTTCAGAGATGGGAATGGACCCAGATTGATTTTCAGGTTTCCGGGATAAGTAGAACAATTGTACTAGAAATCCACAAAGCTGACAAGTTCGCTGTGACGAATCTTACTTGAGCTTACCGATTAATCGCTTCCTTCAATTTTTCTAGTTTCTCAACGATCACTGAATCAAGGCGATCCGGGTACATAATTCCATGAGTTGCGGCCAGACCAGTCGCAATGTCTCGGAAGAAGTGAACAATAATTTCAGCAGATTCCAGCATTGCATTTTCTTCCATTGGACAGTATGTCTCTCTTAGAGAATATAATTGCTCGACAGGTATCGCCTTCTCTATCTTAAAATAGCCCTCCTCACCGACTTCTTGATCGGAGAAATCGTTTCGCAGCCTGGTGAGATTCATACAGTACAGGCGTAATGCACCCAATTGACCATGCGCCCACCATAACTGTCCACGCGTCAGCGCCGTGGTGAAATGGGATAGTTCATGCCAGAACCAGTAAATTAGTCGTCGCAGTTTTTCTGTTTGCTCTCCTTCGTCAAGCTGGCGCTCGCGGGGCGTAATGTTCACTATTATGTTCTTCTTATCCAACAGGACATTGTATGGTTCATTGAGAATTTGACTCAACTGGTTCTCCCGTCCAAATGAAATTTCAACTTCCGAACCATCGGGAAAGATCATGAACAGGATATCCGGCAGATCGAAGTCCTCCATGAACAGCGGCTCGCCAAGTTTTCCAATAAATGCGGCTCGATTGCCGATGAAGTCCTCATAAGCTTCGTCTGCGATGATTAAATAGAGGTCCAGGTCGGAGTGTGCATCGGCCAGACCCTTAACATACGAACCAACATGTAAGGCAGCTGTAACGCGATCATCGGTCTGGCAGGCAGTGATGAAACGATCCATAATAATTTGATGATTTGGACGTAGTTGCATAAGCATCCAGCCTTTCATTAAAATGAATTTAGATCTTCTTTATTACATCCCCAACGCGAATCGTTCCAGGTTGAACGACTCTTGTGTTTATCCCACGTAAATGCAATCGCTTTCCTTCCGGTGAATTGACAAACTTCATCGCCTCCACACCAAAGCGCGCAGAAAACTTCTTGCAGCCTGAATGTGGCTGCGCAGAGACTTCAACGATAGCTGTACCAATCGCCAGGCGCGTACCTGGAGGAATGTTGTCATCGCTCAGGTCCATGTCGATGTAAAGCTGATCTCCCGCCAGCGACCATCGTTCTTCATCTTGTGCCAGCAAGGCAATCGTGCGTGCGTTCATCACCGTAATTTGGGAGTTGACATTAGCCGATCCATCTGTCGTATGGCTGCTGCCGCGAGTCTTCCATGTATCCCCTTCGAGGCCTTCTGTTGTGTTCAGTTCACCTTCACTGATAGCTTCGCGCTCGTCAACTGCGGGTCTCCGCACGATCATCTTCAATACACCATTCTCTTTTGGCGATTGGCGAATATGATCCATGCCTGCTTCGAGTTCCATTATTGATAAGTGCAGTACGTTTAACATCCTACCTTCCTTTCTATTTCTCATAAGTATAGCATTTGATTAAACTTCCTTGGCATACGGGCTAGTGATAGAATCATCCTTATTCCAAACGTAACAATGACCAAGATTCAGCTCCATGATGTCAGTTTGATATATCCATCTCCGCTGGAAAATCCCGCGAACCGTTTGTTTGAAATCAAAAAAGAGCGGATGCAGGAGGATTTGCCGGTGGAAACAACCGCGGGCATTCGAGCACTCGATCATGTCAATCTAAAGATTCCCAATGGGCGGACATTTGTTGTCATTGGGCCATCAGGCTGCGGGAAAAGCACCTTACTGCGCGTGATTGCGGGCCTTATCAATGATTACTCAGGGCAGGTCATCTACGATGAAGAAGATGTGCGCAACGTTCCACCCAAGGACCGCTACATTGGAATGGTCTTTCAAAATTATGCGCTTTATCCGAATTTCCTTAACGAAGGCAATCTGTCATTTTTCTTCCAAATGCACAAGATCACTGATGAGGAGACGCGTGAACGCATCCGCTATACCTCTGAGTTAATGGGGATTGGTTTTAAAGAACTTTTGCCTCGCAAGCCCGGAACGCTTTCCGGTGGTGAGAAACAGCGCGTCGCCATTGCAAGGGCGATCGTCCGTGCACCGCGGCTGCTTCTGTTTGATGAACCGCTTTCCAACCTGGATGCAAAATTACGTGTGCAGACCCGCACTGAGATCAAACGTCTGCTCCGCCGCTTTAGTATTACCACGCTTTATGTCACGCACGATCAGGTGGAAGCGATTGCGCTGGCGGATCAGATCATCGTCATGCACGATGGAAGGATCGAACAAACTGGTACATATCAGGAACTGATGGAGAATCCAGTCAATATGTTTGTGGCTGGATTCTTTGGCGTGCCACCTATGAATTTGCTCTCCAGCGGATTCATTTCTGGAAACGGGCTGGTTCTGGACGATACCCTCGTTCCTCTTCCTGAGCGCCTTCGCAATCTTGTGCAAAGTGACCAACCTGTGACTCTTGGGATGCGACCGGAAGTGGTGACTATATCAGCTGAGACTCATTCCACAAACGGTATTCAACTACCGGCTGAGATCGAATCGTTTGAATCAGATTTTGTTCACCGCGTTCAAACAGTTCAGGTCCGCACTGGTCGTTGGCTTTATTCGGGTTACTGTTCCATAGATGTGAAGCTTCAAATAGGACAAAGAGTTAAAGCAGGTATTGATCCGGAGCGTTTGTATTTATTTGACACCAAATCCGGTCGGCGTATTTGAGTTTGCCTTTTTATTACGGACATGCCCACGGCACAAGCGAAATTGGCTGGAGAGGGGTGTGGTCAAAATCAAAACAATCAAGCATGTTATCGGCATTCGCGTCGCGCTCGGTCAATGGCTCCAGGTCAAAGATTGTTTCCGCAAAGCGCAGCAGGCTGACATGTGAATACATGTCGTGGGCTACATAACCTGAACGCGCATACGGACTGATCACAATACAAGGCACGCGGTGCCCGTAACGTGATGGCAATCCATCCTTCCATGCTTCCACCACAGGCGGCTCTACATGATCGTAAAATCCGCCCCATTCATCCCACACTAAAAAGAGGGCGGTTGTGGGCCACTGCGGACTATTCATTACAGCATTCAATACGCTTACTGCGTAATTTTCTCCTGCACACAGACTTGCTGGTGGATGTCCGCTTTTGGGATAGCCGTCATACAGGAAACTTGAATTTAACCAGGCGACATTTGGCAAAGTTCCCTGTGCAGTATCCTCAAAGAATTTCTCATCGCGATAGTTCATTACCTCGGGCCGCCCGATCAAACTGCTGATGCTGGTAAAAATGCCTCCGTAATCCTGCCAGGTGAGGCCTGCCGCGTCCAAACGATGTGGCAAAACCTCGATATCAAGGCAAAAGCTGGGACATACGTCAGACGGAGTTGGCGGATCTATGATTGGAGACTGTGCCGCAATCAGCATCAAAAAATTTGGATGGGAGGGACCACGTACGTCACTAAAGTAGTTATCGCATAGGGTAAATGCATGTGCGGCTTTCCAATAGTTTGGAGTATCGGCCGCTGTGTAGGAACATCTTGCCTCTTCGGTTGTTGCTCCCTGTGGAGCAAACGCATCACTATGATTATGGGGCGGATCCTTCGAAAGCGAGTCAGGGCAGTTCTTTCCTGCAGATTCACTACTGGCACCTGGGAAGCCTGCGAACAAACTATCAAATGAATGATTCTCTTGAATGAAAAAGATGATATTTTTAATTGGAGTTGAAATTGGGGCGGATGAATTGAGTGAACGCAAAACACCTGCGGCGAGTGCACCAGCGCCTGTTGCCAAAAGGATTTGGAGGAAATTACGTCGTGTGATTTTTGGAGAAGGAAATTGAGACATCAATTTTGATGATCTGGCATCCTTGCTTCGCGGTTGAATTTATTCCACGCGATGTTATACAGCAACGCGCTATTTGAGCGGACTGGAGTACTTTCCGCGCGCTTAAGCCATTCCACTTCGGCGGCAGCGGCTTTTGCAAAACAATCTGCTGAATATTTGCCGCGTTCACGCGCAGATTTGTTCCGCATTTTCAACGCGCTTTCGATGAACTCCGCCTCCAGTGCATCACGGTCAGATTTGTAAGTGGCGATGCGCTCTTCATAATTCTGTAGGGTGGCGCGGTGAAGGCGTTCATGAGACCAAAACAAAGATTCGGGATCGTATGTTCCAGCCGGATCGGGCCCAAAGTCAGGAAGACCTGTATCCATCCATAGCGGTTTAAAGATGCTCGTGCAAGGTGCGGAAGTTCCCGTTACAAAAATTGTCGGTCTTTTTGGATCAAGATGAACGACCATCGAGCAAGTGCTTTGATCAGTGCGGATCGGTCCAAACCCCGCGTGCATGCAAACATCTATCGTAGTGAGTCCGTTTTGAGGTCGGAAGGAGTCGCCATGATTTGCCGCGTGTGTCCGCAGATAGTTCATCATATTGCTAATGGCAATTTTGCCTTGCTTTTCTTCCATTTCGCCAAAGGTTGTGGCGCGGCGGATACGTCCACGCGCGAAGGTAGTATAGATGAAGTCTGAATAATCTTTTGCATAATCGAATTTTTGCGGCGATGAAGCCCAACCCTTTTGGACTGCCTGTGTGACAAGGTCCTTGGACGCCACATCCCACTGGTTACCGATCGTCAGGCAGTTTGAGATGGAATACACCTGCTTGATCTGGCGGGCAGCCCATTGCTTTGAAACTGTTTCAAGCACCCAGGTGTCATTCGGGTCCGCGATGATGAAAGAGTTGTGATAATACATGTCATGTGCGAAGCCACAGTTGCCGCCCTGGCCGAACTCTTCCAGTAAGGCAATGATAGTTTCCATAGCTTCCTTGGCAGTAGCACCGCGTTCAAGGCCCAAGCGGAGCAGATCCATGCCAATCAACTTGCCTTCTTTTTCTGCAGGGACTTTGGAGAAAATGGCTTCATTGCCAATCACAACTTGATGCTCATTCACACCCATCTCTGCTCCCCAGATCCAAAACGGTTTTGAGAGCAAAACCTTATTTGTATGCTTTGCCTGTGGGATTTCGATATAAGTGCACTTGACTTTGCTGCCTTTGGGATATTCAGCAGCAGGGACGAGTGTCACGTATTGTGCTTCATTGGGCTGCCGATCCGAATTTTTGGCAAAGATGGCAACACCGTCAGTAGTGGATTGTCTGGTTGCAATGAGCGTATCGCACATAGTAAGTTATTCCTTGTCTCGTTGCCTGCGCTGGCAATAGCATGGAGGCTGATTCTATAGTTTCTGTCAGCCTGTAATAAGCATTTTTATTCTCAATTGGACTTGGCTGTCTGCATCTCCCAGCGCCCATGCAGAACGTGTGGCTTGTCTTGTCGCTTCATCTAAACCGATGAAACCATCCCATTCCTCTTCGATCCACTCTTCCATCTCTTTTGGTGTATCCCATGAATAGACATACGAAAAGAACTCTTCCTGTTCACGAACGAACCATCCTTGTTCTTCAGCCTGCGCCATGGAACGATTCGCGGCTTCGTCATCTGCCAGTCCTATCGGAAAGTCCTGCACTCTGCCTGTTTCTCTCACCTCCCGCGCCGATACAACTTCGATTTGCCAACGATCTAATAAGGGACGCAGGTCGATCAAGATTCCATCAGGCAGGAGCATTCTTCGTATTTCACTCAAGGCATGGACCATGCCTTCATGTTCAAAGCATCAGAGTGACCACGCCAGAATCGCGATATCGAACATCTCTTTTCTAAATGGCAAATGTTCTGCTTCTGCACGCGAAAATAGAACTTTATTATTCAGATCAGAGGGGCGGTCAATTGTTGCAACTCGCAATGAGTCGTGATCTGCATCGATACCAATTGTTAATTTGGGCGTGTTTGCGTATTGCCAGGTTAATCGTCCCTCGCCGCAGCCGATCTCTAAAACACGCTTGCCCGCGAAATCTGCAAACTTGTGTAGGTATTTTGTTTCATTGCGCTCAGAGTCGCTTTGGGTTGTCATATCCTCAAC
>DAINRK010000049.1:0-4321 GCA_036741855.1 Anaerolineales bacterium | reverse complement strand
TGCCTGATTGGCATCCTTCAATTCGTATTCCTGAAATTCAGGTTTGATGTTCGCTTCTGCCGCCAACTGTAAGAACTCGCGTACATCCTGCCGCGTCACATTCGCAACAGACTTGATTTCCTTCTCCATCCACAACTGAGACGGATAGTCCAGCTTCAACAGGACTTCCTTATCGGATTCTTCCTTGCGGATGGCATTGATGACCAGCCTTCCACCCGGACTCAAAAATTCTAACGCCTCACTTATTGGACCCCAAACTGGTGTCGTGTCAATGATCGCATCCAACCCTTCAGGCGGACTCTCATCGATCGCGCCAGCCCAGGCTGCCCCAAGCGATAAGGCGAATTCTCGTTCTGCTGCATTTCTACTAAATACAAATATCTTGGAATTGGGATACTTATGTTTGGCAGTTTTCAAAACGATATGATTCGACCCACCGAATCCCATCAATCCCAAGCTCTGACCATCCTGTAAATCGCACAGTTTCAACGCACGATAACCAACTGCCCCCGCGCACAACAACGGCGCGGTTTCAGAATCGGATATTGAATCAGGGATTGGGTGCACAAAATCTGCGCGGACTTTCATGTATTCAGCATATCCGCCGTTGATGTCGCGACCTGTCGCCTTGAACTCCGCACATAAATTTTCTTGACCCGATAAGCAATAGTGACAATGCCCACAGGCCGACGCGATCCAAGCCACGCCAACGCGTTGACCCTTCTTTTCACCGTCTTCAATAATCCCTACAACTTGATGCCCCAGCACAACAGGCAAATGGGGAGGCGGAGTCCGCCCTTCAATTTCATCTAGTTCGGTGTGGCAAACTCCACATCGAGTAACGCGTAACAGAATCTCGCCTTCGTCTATTTTCGGTGCTGCCATTTCCTCAAACGAAAGGGGGATTGGATTTTGCTTTAGCGATGCGATTTCTCGCAAGAGCATAGCTTTCATATATTCCAGGTACTGTTCTATTGCAGAAGTAGATACATCCAAACTCAATCTATAACCAAGCCAGAAATAAAGGCCTCCAAAAGATAATTTACAAGGAAATTCAATATAGAGTAAATTGCTATCGCAATAGATCCGCCCAGTACGCTCCACAGCCAACTCATTCTTGTTAATCTAAAAAATATCATCACTAGGAGGAATAAGACTGCTGCACATGCTTTCCAAATCGCGCTATGATATTGAGAGGAAGACTCAAAAACCGTAGCAAATGTTATTAAGCTAATAATAGCAGCAGCTAGGAAGATGGCTTTGATAACAGGACGAAAATCGTTATTTTTTATGGATATACATCCTGATCGATACTGTAAAGCCTTGGGTTTTCAAAACCATGATCAATGTTTTTATTTGGACGGAAGTGTTAATGCAAATTCGACGCCTTCCTTGACCCATGCGCTAAGTTGCTTGGCAGTTTTGACTCCGCCGGGTTCGACGAGCAGCCAGCCTTTCATAGGCTTGCCTGTCAGGTCAAAGGGCTTCGCGTGGGGTTTCTTGAGGAGGGTATTATGCTTTTCGGGGTCAACGCGCACGATCATGTTATCTTTGTTGACTCCGCATGCCATATTTCCATTAAGAAGATAACCAACGCCTCCGAACATATTCTTTTCGACAAAAGGCATTCCATCTAATTCGGAACGGATTCGCTCGGCAAGTTTGAGATTGTACGCCATGAGGCCCCACTATTTCTCAACAAGGCGCTTGAAGTAAAAATAGATGATGGGCGGATGCTGAGCAACACCAGACATCTCCCAGCCTTCTGAGCCTAATGAATTTAATTCTGCTTCATCAAGCGGCTTTTCTTTCCTGAGATTGCGGACGATTTGCTTGTATTCCCACTTCAATTTCCTTTCGACATAGACCATAGGTGGACGAATGGATTGTTGTTTTGGTTCATATGGTGGAATAATTGTGCGGTTCATTTCTTAATCCTTTCACTAACTACTTGCTATCATAGACAGAACTAGCCCGTCCCAAATTGACGATCTCCCGCGTCACCGAGCCCTGGAACGATGTAGGCGCGTTCATTGAGGTGATCATCAATCGCCGCAAGATAGATATCAATATCAGGATGTGCCTCCTGCATCTTCTTGATACCCTCTGGAGCACCTATGAGCCCGACAAACTTAATCTTCTTCACGCCCCAACGTTTGAGTACTTCGGCTGTCGCTGTGGCAGATCCGCCAGTGGCGAGCATCGGGTCAAGGATCAGACAGACCGATACGGTTGGTTCGAGCGGTAGCTTATTGTAGTATTCTACGGGACGCAGTGTATGCTCGTCACGATAAAGCCCGATATGCCAGACCTCGGCGCTAGGCATCAATCCCCAAACACCCTCAACCATACCCAGACCAGCGCGCAAAATCGGGACCAGTCCAATTTTCTCTTGCAATTCAGCACCTTCCATCTTGGCCAAAGGCGTTTCCAGTTCGCGCGGCACGGTAGCTAAATCAGCGGTGGCTTCATAAGCCAGCAGGGCGGCAATCTCACGAACAAATTCACGGAATTTCTTTGGTTCTGTATTTTTATCTCGTAGGCGGGAAAGTTTATGCGCGACAAGTGGATGTTTGGACGCGAAGACGTTTGACATGATGGGCTCCTCCGGGATGGTTGTTTTTTATTATAGTCGTGAAAGCGAATTTTGACCGCGCGAACAGCACGTTTAGGTAGGGATTTCCCGCACTTAAATGGGAAAATCCTCATTGACCTGTGGTAAGGTAGCAGCATAATTATCCCTACCAGTCGAAAGGAGAAATTCCATGGCTCAGAATCACAAATGTCAGATCTGTGGAGCAGAGTTCGATAGCGCAGAGAAGTTAGAGGATCATAGTCGGACGATGCATTCACAATACACATGCGAGACATGTGGACAGGTCTTCAATTCAAAATCGGACTTGGAAGCTCACAATCGTGAAGTACATCCTGAACGAGCAGGATCTCCAACGCGTTAGCTACTTCGGAGTGTATCCTTACAATCCCTATACCAACAGAGCCTGAACACTTCAAGTGTTCAAGCTCTGTTCAAAATTAACATAAATGTAAAATTAGGAAATTTGTCACAAATAAAGAGACGGGAGTAAAATGACAGAGACGGCAAGTCTTCTGAACGGTTGCCCTGGCGACCGTTTTTGTATGCCTCGTCATAGTGATAAGGCGACTTCACCTAATCTTTGCAATGTCTATAAAAACATCTCCTCAGCCTCTCATCGAAATACGCGACGCTGTAAAAGTGTATTCCACCGCGGCAGGTGAATTCGGCGCGCTCAAGGAGGTCAATTTGCAAGTGGGCGCGGGACAGTTCGTTGGAATTATAGGTAAATCAGGTGCCGGCAAATCTACGTTATTGAATATGATCACCGGTGTAGATCATCTCACATCTGGTGAAGTAATAGTTAATTCAAAGGGCTCTTCCGTTTCAATTCACAATTTGAATGAGGATCAAATCGCACAATGGCGTGGTCAAACACTAGGAGTGGTGTTTCAATCCTTCCAGCTTTTACCAATGCTCACGCTGGTTGAAAATATAACATTGCCGATGGATTTATGCGGATTGTACAACGCAAAGCAATCCCGCGAACGCGCGCTTGAATTGCTCCGTCTTGTTGAGATCGAAGACCATGGTCATAAACTTCCTGCGCAAATTTCCGGCGGTCAACAACAACGAGTTGCGATCGCACGTGCACTTGCGAACGACCCGCCTATTTTGATTGCAGACGAGCCAACGGGCAGCCTTGATTCTGTCACCGCGGATCATATCTTCGAGGTCTTTGAGCATCTTGTTAGCGATCAGGGCAAGACAATCTTGATGGTGACTCATGACCAGTCTCTGGCACCGCGTTTCATGCGTACGTTTGAGATCGCGGATGGGGAATTGAAGGAAGTAGATTTGGCGGAAGCAGGTATGGAGTCCGAGGGGAAACAGAAATGAATATGAGTCCGTTCAAGTCGGAATCTGTTTCCGTTCTGGAAGCTAGTTCCATACCCAAACTCCCTCCTGAACCGAAGGCTGAGTCAATGATCGAAATGCAAGGCATCATCAAGACGTTTAAAAACGCAGCGGGCGAAGTTACCGTTCTCAAAGGCATTGATCTGACCATTCATCGTGGCGAATTTATTTCGATTGTCGGCAAATCGGGGAGTGGCAAATCAACGTTGTTGAATATGATCACGGGTATTGACCACCCGACAGCAGGAAAGGTTATCATCGGCGGCACAGACATTTACACGGGTGTGACAGAGAGCCAGCGTTCCAGGTGGCGCGGACGAAATTTAGGTATCGTCTTTCAGTTCTTTCAATTGTTGCCGATGCTCACAT
>DAINRK010000048.1:0-14912 GCA_036741855.1 Anaerolineales bacterium | reverse complement strand
GAATGCGGCAACTTCAGGGTTGGGCTTGGGGCCGTAGTGATAGCCTAACTCTGCCGGGATGTTGATTCCGGTAACAAGAATCCCTTGTCCCGTTGCAGATTGTGGAAGTCCGCTTACGCCGACAGCAGGATCAATCGCAAGTAATGTTGCGCGTTCCCCATGGAAAGGCGCAGCATCTTTCAGCAATGATCTTCCATCCAACAACGCGTGCAAGTTTGGCATCTTTGCCCGCGCAAATGGATTCGTTTCAGGGTCGTTTTCTCCCAGGCCGATTCCATCCAGGAAGATGAAAAGTACTCGCATGGCGGAGGATTATAATCCACACATGCCCAGCATTGATTTGAAGAAATTGAATACGCATCGCGCCCGGACCTTTCGCCTGCCACCGTCTCCTCGCGTTGCTTCCCCAAAAGCCGCTCTCGATTTCATTAAGGAGCGTGGCTTCATCTACTTCTGGCCCATCAAAGGAATCGACCTGCCGAGCTTATGGACAGCCGTTGCAGGAAACAGGGTCGTTGCCGATAAGCATGATGACCCTGGTCATATTACATGGGGATGGAAAGATGGAGCGCTTGGAAAAAAGACCTGGTATTACGCAAAGATACTCCGCAAAAAAGCAACGATGATCTCGCTGGAGATTGCACCATACTTTTACGCGCTGTCAGAAAATTATGGATCACCGGAAGAAGATTATCTGCTGGCTTATGATGAAGGACGATTGACACAGGCGGCCAAACAACTCTACGAAGCGTTACTGAACGAGGGTGCGCTTAACACCATTGACCTGCGCCGCGCCGCGAAACTGGCAAATGCGAAAGAGTCTGAATTCAACAAGGCATTGGAAGTGCTTCAATCAGATTTCAAGATATTGCCGATCGGCGTTTCGGAGGCCGGCGCGTGGAAATATTCGTTTATTTATGAAATTGTCCCACGACATTACCCGGAGCTGCCAGAAAAGGCCCGCAAAATTGGGGAACGTGAAGCGCGCACAAGACTCACGGAACTTTACTTCGAATCCGTTGGTGCCGCACAGGAGGGTGACGCGAACAAATTGTTCGGTTGGAAAAAAGAATTAACAGCGCGGACAATTGCAGGCCTGGTGGAGAAACGGAAGCTGGTTGAAGCGGAACACCCAAAACAAAAGGGAAAGTGGCTTGCACTGGCAACAGTGACATCGCGCTAGCCGCCCTCGTCAGCAGCATATTATTGGGTAGTCCCTGCGCCGTCCTCGGCGCAGCAGCAAACACAGGAGGAATGATGCTAGAAATCGGGATCATGATTGAAGGTCAAAATGGATTAACGTGGCCGCGTTGGCAGAAGATCGCGCGCCTGGTTGAAGATGTGGGGTATATCGGGCTATTTCGCTCAGACCATTTCACAAACCGGAATCCTCCTGATTTAGAGTCTCTTGAATTATGGACCTCGCTAACCTGGCTTGCAGATAACACGAAGCGCATCGAGTTTGGTCCGCTCGTTACCCCTTTTTCATTCCGTCACCCAGCGTTCACAGCACGAATGGCATCCGCCGTCGATGATCTATCAGGCGGACGATTGACACTTGGTTTGGGTGCTGGCTGGCAGGATCGGGAACATCATCTTTTTGGTTTTGATTTGCTGGAACCAAAATCTCGTTTCGACCGTTTTGAAGAGGGAATGGAAGTGGTGACACGCTTACTTCAAAGTAATGAGCCTGTCACATTTGAGGGTCAATACTTTCAAATACGCGGCGCAACGCTTCTGCCGCGCCCTCAACGGAAAGGCGGTCCGCGCATTCTGGTCGGTGGCGAAGGGAAACGATTATTAGCCAATGTGGTGCGTTATGCCGTGGAATGGAACTGTGTGATGCAAAATGCTACGGATTTTTCAAGGTTGAATAAAAGTTTGACTGAAATGCTTACTGCGGCCGGCAAGCAGCCAGAATCCGTTCGACGATCGATGATGACCAGTTGTGTTTTTGGCAACGACGATATGGCTTTGAAGGAAAAGATCGCCGCTCGCGGGAGAACCCTTGAACAATTGCAGCAAAGAGGAATTGTAGCAGGCTCACATGATGCAGTCCTAAGGCAATTACAAGAGTTGGAACAGGCTGGTCTCCAACGTATCATGCTACAATGGCTGGACCTGGACGATTTAGATGGGTTGGAAGCGCTGGCAAAGGCAGTTTTGTAAAAAGACAAATACAATAATTATTGTTATTATTGCGTTAATTTAATTATCGTTCTTATCTGTGCCTTACTCTTCAGGCAGAGGAGGTCTATCTGATGAGTACTTCAAGAGTCGTTTCAAAACGACTGCAGCGGGTTAATTACCTGAGCATCCTGCTTGTATTGGATATTGTTCTGTCTGCCTGTGAACCTGTAGTCAAAGCGGCGACAATAATGCCAACACAAGAACTTCCCATTACGGTAACAGTTACATCGAAGTCAGGGAAAGAGATTCCAACTGCTATTGCAAGGATTCTAGGCACTACAAATGTTACCGCCCTTCAAAATCACAAACTGGAGTTGCCGTACTGTTCCAGTGGAAATTATATTTCAGTTTGGGCACCCGGACACTATATCAAAACTGTACCTTGTGTAGATAGCCAATACACATATGAACTAATGCTTACTCCCGTGGACGTATACGACAATGTAGATTACGCATGGATGTCCGCGCAAACCTGCGCGGGCTGTCATTCAGAATTACAGGGTCGATCCGAACTTGCGGAATGGAGTCGTGACAAACACTCGCGCGTATTCATAGACCCTTACTTTTGGACGGTCTATCTGGGCATAGATAAAAATGGGCAACCGGGGACCAACACGAGCTGGACAGTTGATGGAAATGGTCGAGTGTCGCGGGCTCCGAACGATTCAATATTTAATCCCGGTTTTCGGTTGGATTATCCAAGTGAAAATGGAAATTGCATCTATTGTCACGCACCGGCAGTGGCAAAGGCAATCGAGCAGGGATTGGATTTGAAAACCTGGAATAGCACCGTTCCAGGCAGTCATATGAATGTTGAGACGGAAGGCGTCACTTGCGATGTATGCCATAAAGTCACGGACGTTCTTGTTGATGAAAACAAACTCCCATTTCCAGAGCGTCCTGGCATTCGTTCGTTCCTATACTTGCGCCCAGGCTGGAACCAAATATTTCATATTGGACCGTTACCTGATTACAAGCCCCAAACCGCCGAAGACATGGCTAATGAAACTAAGGCAGCCTGTTCTCAGGTATTCAGTGAGAGTAAATTTTGCGCGGCATGTCACTATGGCAAATTCTTTAATACTGTTATTTACAATTCCTATGGCGAGTGGCTGAACAGCGCTTATAGCAACAGAGAAACCAGCAATTACCGTTCATGCCAGGATTGTCACATGCGCTCTGCTCAAGAAGTTGGAAACAGTTCTCCACAGGAACGCGCAGCCTGCTCTGAAGCCAATCAATCCTTTCATGATTTCAATCATAATATGATGCAGCGGGATAATAATGGCAACCCTGGTCTTATCAGGAATGCTGCAAGGATCGGTCTCACTGCCAGAATAGAAAATGGCAGGATCAATGTTGTGGTTTCGGTGGAAAGTGTCGGTGTGGGACATAAATTTCCAACCGATTCCCCCCTGCGTCACTTGATTTTGGTTGTGGAGGCGAAAGATCAAAATGGCACAACATTGGCCCAAATAAATGGATCTATGATACGGCCATGGGGTGGTGTGGGTAATACAACTGAAGATTACGCAGGTAGACCTGGTGAAATATATGCCAATATCTTAAAGGATAAGGATACAAGCGTCTCGCCGAGCGTCGCATATTGGAATCCCACTGTACCAGCCTGGAGCGAGTCTGATACTCGTCTGAAGCCAGGTGTGCCTGCAGAAAGCCAATATTCTTTTGCTGTGCCATCGAATGGTAAGGCAACGATTACTGCCAGATTGATCTACCGTTATGCATTCATTGAAATCATCCGTCAAAAAAATTGGCTGCCAAACGATTTTGATGTGACCGATCCTGTATCTGTACAAGTACCGTAAGTGGGAGAATAAAGCAACTTAAAGCTCCTTTTGACGTTAAGTAATAAAGAGTTAACCTTCAAAAGGAGAGTATTCCGATGCGACAAAACCGTACCAATCTTTTCCTGGGCGTCCTTTTAATCCTGATCGGCGCCTGGCTGGTGGTCACAAGACAAGTTCCCGCTGTACAGGAATGGATAGACAACAACTTTGCCTGGCCCATGTGGACGATCGGAGCTGGATTGCTGGTGCTTCTTATTGGCTTAATTACCGGCGCACCTGGAATGGCTGTTCCGGCATCAATCATCGCTGGGATTGGTGGCATTCTCTACTATCAGAATGCAGTAGAAGATTTCGGCTCATGGTCCTATATGTGGACGTTAATTCCCGGCTTTGTTGGAGTGGGTACGATTTTAGCGGGTTTACTCGGTGAAAACACACGCGCAAATCTTGCCCGTGGTGTAAATCTTCTCGTCACCAGTGTCGTGTTATTTATGGTCTTTGCCACATTCTTTGGCGGTCTGAATATCTTAGGAGATTATGGTGCGGCGATCATCCTGATTTTGCTTGGCCTATATGTTCTTGCCCGGGGGTTCTTTAGAAGTGGAGGACAAAATGAGACGCGATAATATCTTTTGGGGCACTGCGCTCATTCTCGTAGGTGTACTTCTCGTTCTTCAAGAACGCGGCATCATCGCCAATATATTCACATTCTTCTGGCCTCTAACGCTTATCATTGTTGGCGGGTGGTTGATTCTAAGTGTCTATTGGCGACCTGACCGATCTTCTGAGGAGATGTTCTCAGTTCCGCTGGGTGAGGCAAAACGTGTGGAATACAAATTTTCACATGGAGCTGGTCAAATCGAGATCCATGGAGGCTCCCCCTCAGGATCGGCACTTGTTGGCACAACTGCTGTCGGAATGAATCATCGAAGTAAATTAAATGGCGACAGGCTGGAAGTCCGGGTGGAAGCGGGGCCATCGTTTGTACCGTTTATTGGACCATCCCAGGGAATATGGAGATTTCAACTGACGCAGGAAGTTCCAGTCACTTTGAAGGTTGATGCAGGCGCAAGTTCAGTGGATATTGACTTGAGGGATGTGCAGGCCACACATGTCGAATTGAGCACGGGAGCGAGCAGTTCCAATGTGACCTTGCCGGCGCATGGCGCGTCACTTCTGAATGTCGAAGCAGGTGTGGCTGCGGTCAGCATACGCGTCCCCGAATCGACGGCAGCACGAATCCGTGTAGATGAGGGCATGTCTGCTGTCAATGTGGACACGAATCGCTTCCCTCGTGTGGATTCGGGTTTGTACCAATCCTCCAATTTTGATAATATCCCAGACCGAGCGGAGATCAATATTGAATCCGGGCTTGGTTCCGTATCGGTGAAGTAATTGATTGTCGCTCGTGCAGGGTCTGAGACCCTGCACGAGCAGGTTAATACAAAAGGAGTGTAAACATGGAAGTGAGAAAGTTTGATCCACGGTTATGGCTTGGTATTTTGTTGGTGTTTGGGGGTCTGCTTGCATTGCTGGATGCAATGGGTGTTATCTCCAACGCGGGCGGAATTTTCTGGGGTTTGATCTTTGCGGCTGGAGGCGCACTCTTTCTCTATATGCTTTTGAATGACCGCGATAACTGGTGGGCAGCATTCCCTGCTTTTACGCTGTTTGGTTTAGCTGCGCAATCGATTTTGCCCGATTCTCTATCCAACTTCGATGGACTGGTTTTCTTTGCAGGGATCAGCCTTGGCTTTTGGTGGGTGTACTTCACAGGGACCGAACGTTGGTGGGCAATTATCCCGGCTGGAGTTTTGCTCACACTTGGCGCGACTTCTGCAATTGATAATGTGCTCGGTGGCGATAGCGGCGGCGGACTCTTCTTTTTGGGACTCGGCCTTACATTTATCCTGGTTGCCATTCTGCCTGGCGGAAGCAGCCGTCAATGGGCGTATATTCCGGGAGTCCTTCTTCTGGTCTTTGGCGCGCTTATCGGAACACCAGCCAGAGGGCTCTCAGAATATCTTTGGCCGGCCATTCTCATCGTTTTAGGCGGATACTTCGTCGTACGATTTTTCATGAGTCGACCATCGCAATAGTTTCGCGTCGAGCGGAGCCAACTGGCTGTAGTCGAAATGCATATTAACTTGATATCCAAAACGGGATGCTGAGCATCCCGTTTTGATTCAGGCCAGAAAGCATATCTCCCAGAGGTATACTTATTCAAGTATGATCGAATCCAAATCTTTTACACAGCCACTGAAAATTCTGCCTCTCATCCTGGTGGGACTGGGAATCGTCCTGATCGCGGCATCTGTATTTTCCATTTTGAATGATACATCGCCTCAAAAAGACTTTTCAACGGTTCCAATAAAAGTAAATTATTCTGCCCCCGAATTGACTCTGACCGATACACAAGGAATCTCTCACTCGCTCACTGATTATCGCGGGCAGGTTGTGCTTATCAATTTGTGGGCGACCTGGTGTATTCCCTGCACGAAAGAGATGCCTGCACTTCAATCGTTTTACAACAAGTACAAGCAACACGGATTTGTCGTAATTGCTATTAATGATGGCGATCCCAGGCAAGATGTGTTGCAGTTTGCAAAGGACTATGATTTAACGTTTCCTATCTGGCTGGATCCCACCTACATTGCAACTGAACAGGCATTCAAAACGATGAATTTACCCAGTTCTTTTGTGATAAATAGAGATGGGATCGTTCAATTCATGTGGGTCGGTGGAATCAGCCGTGACATGCTCGATGCCCGCATCGCACCTCTCATTACGGAGAAACCATGAAAGCAAACGTCACCTGGCAAAAGGATATGGTCTTTATTGGCAAGGCAGCGTCTGGCTTTCCAATCCTAATGGACTCAGACCCATCTTACGGTGGCACAAATAGCGGCGTGCGCCCTATGGAAATGATCGCGTTGGGCCTGGCAGGTTGCATTGCGATGGACGTCCTTTCGATCTTGCAGAAAAAACGCCAACAGATCACGCAATTCGAGGTGAAAGTGGATGCCCCACGGTCACCCGATTACCCTCAAGTCTTTACCCGCGCCGTGATAACCTATGTAGTTACAGGGAAACATGTGGATGAAACCGCCATGCTGCGGTGCATCGAATTGACAGCCACAAAGTATTGTCCTGCCCAGATCATGCTCGAACAGGCATTCCCAATGGATCTGCACTATGAGATTTATGAAGATGAAGCGAATGGGGGTAAGCGATTGACCTATCAGGGGATATGGCAGAATATGGCTCTGGAATAAATGCGGTAGGGGGCGACCCGCCTCGCGAATGGTGAAATTGTTGATTGCCCTGAAGGGTCACCCCTACTTTTATCGCATCTCCGATATCACCTGGCTCTGGTAGTCAGAACATTCGCACGCGATGACAGTTAGCGCGCCGCGTGTCAATGTTCCTCGATAGGCTTGTGAGCCATTATGCGCCACCCAACCCTCGAGATTAAATGCCAGTGGTCCATCGGCGAGAATCCATTCACCGTTATATTTGCGTGCTATATGAACATGAGTTCCGGTCACATGGCCGCCTTCGCAGGATGGATATCCAATTGGGTCACCCGCTTTGACCTCCTGCCCAATGTGAATACGTCCATTCGTGGCAAGGTGCAGATAATATAGAACCCAGCCAGTACGTTCGTCTCCATCTTTATCGAGATCAATGATCGTCCCATCAATATCAGAACGAGTGATAAGTCCATCGGCCATCGCAGTTGCGTACCGATCCGATGCAACCGTATAACAACCGGTTGTCTCTGATGCTGGTGCAAAATCTATGGCCGCAAAGGGTTCACCGGTACCCCAGCCGGTGTGTGGTCCACCTGTGTATGCCCAAATGTAATCTGCACGGAAAGGGAATCGCAGCGCCGGTTGTTGAAGACTTCCGGGAATGACAGTAACTGGATCAGCCCAGGGGTCACCGAATATAGTTTGATAAACGCGCGCCAGGCCTTCAGGTCCAATTGACGCGTAGTATTTATCTCCTGAAAATATTTTTGAAAAATAATATTGGAGTGCGACCGATCCTGCATTCTGCCAGGGATCTGGTCTAGTCAGGGATTCATCCAGCAACTCAAATTCTGTTAATTTCCCAGCGCGCCAACTGTAATATCCATTATTGAGCGTGTTTGCTGCGATAACAAGTTGAAGATAGGGGCCTTCATAAAATGAACGTCTGAAACCGAGCAAATATTTTCCGGCGGGAATTTCAGGCTGCGTGAGCGCGCCAGCCTGATACTCCAGAAGAGCAAGGAGAAGACGCGGGCTGATGCTGTAATTCATGGCAACATAGTCTACAGCTTCAGCGCCCGTACGCATTTTTTCCCCGGCATAGATTCGATAATCTTTCAACCAGCCAGTTGTGGACGCAACGAACGCCGATGTGCTGAACCCAATCTGTGAGGGGCCGTTGACAAAAGCATGATCAGGAATACTTTGATAGGCAGTACCCCACAATGGAAGATAATAAATAGGGATATTCATCGGCATACCAGGCGGCATCGTTGTCGCATCAAGAGGGATGATGGGGTTGGCTTCCAAGATCTCCGCTGTTGTGGTATTGAAACGTGCTGCAAGAGCCGAGAGAGTATCTCCGTTTTGGGCAGTGTAATCCACAAGCTCACCGGGCGCGTATTCCGGTCTGCCCGAGGTCGGGGCTGGCATTGCTGTGGGCACGAGCGGCGTGATCATACTTTCCATATTGATCGTCGCCTCGCGAGGAGCGCAGGACGAGATGAGAAGCGAGCTGATTACAAAGATAGCCAAAAAACAGAGAAGTGATCTTTTTCCTCTGTTTTGGAGTAGTATATTGTTTTTTTGATGCATTCGGGAATTATTCACCATCGTCTTCGCGGAAGATCAATGCGCGTGACTGGCCGTTTACATCAGCTGTAATGACTTTATTGCCTTTGACGAGTTTACCCAGATAGGGCCGTTCACCGGCTATGACCGTCCACCCGCTCAACACAAATGGGAGGGGGCCATCTGCAATTACCCATTCGCCGTTATATTTTCGCGCGAAATGTAAATGGGTGCCTGTGGATATTCCTCCCTCGCAAGACGCATGTCCGATCAGATCGTTCATTTCAAGCCACTGACCTTTTGACACACGGCTTTGATTGGCAACATGCAAATAGAGGATATTCCAGCCTGTTTGCTCGGAGCCATCCCCATCCATGTCGACTACTACGATTCCTTTCCCTGTTCGGACCACCAAACCTGGCGCGGTGGCTACTATCCATGTTGTTGATGGGTCGCAGCCAGTCTTTTCACTTGCAGGAGCAAAGTCCAATGCAGCCAGCGGTCCATCAGGGTCCCCTGGACGATGTGTACCCCATGCAAGGTGCGGTCCGCCTGTAAAGACCCAGGCGGTATGTGTTTCAAAGGGCAGAACCATCTGAGGTTGAGTGATTCCCGGAGGAAAGATTGGACCACTTATTTCCGCGCGTGCCCAGGGATCGCCGAACATATTTTGATAAAAGGATGCAAAGCCGCTGGTTGCGTCCATGATGCGCAGCCATTCGTTGAGGCTGTGCTGGCGCGAGAATAACACCATGATGGCAACTGTGCCGGCGTTAAGTGTGGGGTCCAGGTGCAATTTTGTTCCATCGCGAAAGGTGAGCTCTATGAGGTTGCCTGTCCGCCAGCCATAATATCCCATGGACATTTGATTGATCGCCCAGGCTAGTTGAAGGAACATGCCTTTATTGCGAAAGTTTTCATATCCCATTGGGTATTCGGTTAGGAATTTGTTTTCAGGATTTCCGCGTACCCAGTGTGATTCATAATCGAGGATTGCCAGCAGGAGACGCGGGTTGATTGAATTTTCATAGGCAGCACGTTCGATCACACCTGCTCCGCTGGTCCAGCCTGTAGTGCCAAGATACTCACGATATGTAGAAAGGTATCCACCTGCTTCTCTCACATAAGCCGCGATATCAAAGTCTACAGCAGTAGACGAAAAAACAAATTCACTGTCCGGAAGGAATTGTAAAGATTGGGTAAACTGAATACCATCTTCCTGGCGATCGGGGATGATGAGTAACGTGCCAGCATCAAGAAATCCCTTTTCTGGCAGGATCTTTGGAGATGTAATTTCGCTTATTTCGACGCCAAACCGTTTCGCTACAGCCGGGAGCCAGTCCCCGTTTTGTGAGTAATACAAAATTGTTTGACCGTTTGCAGCAAGTGTTGGCGTATCGATGACAGACGTTGCAATTTGAGTCACAAACGCATCGTTCATCAGTGTGGGTGTATACGTTGTTGTAATTCCAAACGAGAGTGGATCAATCGGTATGGGAGTTTCTGTTGGGATAACCTGAAGTATAGGTGAGGCGGTGGGAGGAACACCGCCAAGTGGAGTGGGTGTTGCATACTGACCCCATAATGAGGCATTTCCAGCGCAAGATGCAAGGATGGAAGATGAAATAATTAGAAGGATGATGGCGCGTTTCACAATTTCATTCCGTTCGCAAAATTATACCTGTGTTGAGAGTTTCTCCATAAGCCAAGTAACATATGGCAACAATGAACAGAGGCAAAGGGCAAAACTATGTGGCAACTCAATGCTTTGAATAGACCTACGGCTCTGCTTCGCGCGAACATCATCTTGAAATTTGATTCAAGTTTTCGTCCACTCCCTCCCACGCTTCCAGAACTTTATCCCCACGCGTCAGGAAGCCATCATACTCGACTCCATTTCCAGTTGAAACCCAACCATCCAAATTGAACGGCAGATTTCCATCCGCTGGAATCCATTCACCGTTGTATCGGCGAGCAAGGTGGACATGTGTACCATTTGAGAATCCACCTTCACAGGATGGATGCCCGATAATCTCGCCTGCATAAACATATGTGTCAGGCTTGACCCGATCACGGGTTTCAATGTGCATATAAAGGACAGTCCATCCGGTTTGTTCGTATCCATCGTTATCCAGATCCTGAATCACCGCGCCATCTTCTGCACGCACGATGAGACCATCCGCAGCTGCTACAACCCACGCATCGCTGGTTATACACCCCGCCGGTTCACCTGGCGGCGCAAAATCCAGTGCTGCCCAGGCAGAGCCCGAATCCCAGCCTCCATGCGGACCGCCTGTAAAGGACCAGGTCACACCCACTTCAAAGGGCAGCTGCATCGGAGGTTGAGTCAAATTCGAGGGCAGCAACGGAGCAACACTGTAATCAAACGGATAGCCAAAGAGCTCGTGGTATGTTTGGAAAAACCCCAATGTGCTGACATCCTGATCCCAGAACGAGCGGCTGTTAAACAGAGAAAGAAAATATTGCACCCCGGCAGTCCCAGCGTTGATCGTGGGATCGAGCGGCACGTAGCTGCCATCCACCAACGGCAATGTGGATAAGGCGCCTACGCGCCAGAGGTAATAGCCGCGGTTCAGATTATCTGCTGCCCACGTCAGTTGCCGGTACAGACCTGCATAGTAAGTATCAAAATTTCCAAGCGGGTAATCTATATTTTGTGGCACCGGGTTGGTCACCCAACCGCTTTTGTACTCTATGAGTGCGACCAGCAGCCGCGGGTTGACTGAATAATTTTGTGCGACTCGCATGATGATCTCAGTACTGCTTATATATTCCCCATCCAGATCTTGCACGTAACTGGAAAGATAACCGCCTCGTTTCTTCAAAAATTCACTGAGGTCAAAATCCACGCTGGCAGGTCCATAGATCAATTCTGAATCAGGAATGATTTTGAAGGAGGAACCAGGATTCGGATCTGCATTAATTAAACGAAGGGTCTACATCTGTCGGTCCGATAGTCACCGAAACTGGCGCTCGCGTTGGCGTAGGCCCTGTATGGGTCGTTGCAGCCTGAATAACCACTTCACCTTGTTGAACCGGCGCAATCTGTGTGCCTGATCCATTCAGAGGGGCAAAGGGATCATAGGTGGGATATGCGTTGGCTGAACCTACCCCAGAACAGGATGAGATGATGAGGGTAATTAGCAAGCAGTAATTGATGAAAATTCGAGAGGATTTGTGGGAGAACATTGCGAAAGATTTTACCAAAGGTAACAGTAAAAATGATAGAAGCAATGACTTTGTCACCACTTAATCAAGTTTTACCGTTGAATCTACTCTAATTTCTTTTCGCGATGTAGTTACTGGTGTCCTGGTAAAGAGTATCAACGCGAGCCAATTGAAAACTAATCCAACGAACACGATCATGACCATCGCACCTGCGCCGATGCGGACGAAGGCTTGCCCAATGCTCCAGGGCAGGATCATGCCGCCAATACTGCCACCTACCAGAAACCAGCCGGCCATCGTCCCAGTGACATGCATCCGCTCTTCTGAAAGCGTCAGGAAGGTGGGGAAGATGGAAGCGAAAGAGAGTCCAAGCAGAATGCTACCAATCCATAAAATGATCCCGGAATCTCTGAAGAGCAAAATCAAACCAAGGCTGAGGAGACAGCCCGCAAAGTCCAGGTAAAGAATCGTGAGAGGGCGAAGGCGCGTCGAGATTGGAATGGCAATCAAACGTCCAAGTGTAAAGGATCCCCAAAAGGCGGAGGTCAAATATGCGGCGGTGATTTCAGTGCCAAGTCCAAGCTGGAGAGCGTACGTGTAAATCCAGTTACCAAAGCCCACCTCTGCTCCAACGTACAGCACAAAGCATAACACCATGATTGCCAGTGGAAGAACTGGCACAGGCATGTCCTTATGTTCCTCCGGCGTGGGACGCGCGCTGGGGCTCGGCAAGCTCCATATCAGAACAGCAATGGGAAACGCGGCGATTGCCAGGGTCCAGTAGACCCAATAG
Organism: Anaerolineales bacterium; assembly: GCA_036741855.1. GTDB lineage: Bacteria > Chloroflexota > Anaerolineae > Anaerolineales > Villigracilaceae > Defluviilinea. The sequence goes on along the minus strand of DAINRK010000048.1, from coordinate 2,106 downwards.
ATGTTATCAGTGACAGCAAGGACGCGGGCAACGATGAGTGGGCCAACGAACGCGCCCAAACCAAAAAGGGCGTGTAGTCCGTTCATGAACGGACCCACCTGCTCATGATGCACCCAGAGGATCAACGTGTTGCCACCGACATCCAGTGAGCCCTTGGCAAAGCCAGCAATCAGGGTAATCACGAGAAGCATCCATAGGGCTGTGGCAGCAGGAACAAACGCAATGATGATTCCCAGCAGAAGGATTACACCTGCCAAAAATTTATGGCCGGGCAAACGGTCATAGATTCGCCCGCTGATATAGGAGCCTAGTAGATAGCCCAGCGACCCGGAGAAAAAAATCAAACTGATCTGGTCCAGCGTACTGGAGGTATTCTCGGCAAGCTTGGGAAGTGTTGGTCCCTCGGCACCGAGAGTCAACCCGAGCAGGATAAAGGCAAGATAGTATGCAGTGGTGAGTATGTATTTTTGCTTCATTATGACCTTTTGTAATACAGGAAATTAACTCATTCCAACTCGTTGTGAATTTGAATAAACATTGAAGCGATGCTGTCTTGCGTATCCGATCAATGTAATACCATAGCGTTCCGCCATCTCAATCGAGAGCGAGCTTGGTGACGTGCGTGATATCAAGATGGGTGCGTGCAACCGCGCGGCCTTTTGCAGCATCTCAGAACTGATCCGGCCTGTTGTGATCAAAATGCGTGTTTCGGGCCAGACGTTATTCATCAGACACAGCCCTGCAATCTTATCGAGCGTATTGTGTCTTCCAATATCTTCTGCGACGATCAATATTTTTTCGCCGTCACTTAATGCTGAAGTATGGACTCCGCCCGTCTCTCGATACAGCTTTTGTGACTCGAACAACAACTCAACCAGATGGCCAATCGCATCAGGCGGGACGTCGGGCCGATGCACGTCAAATGAGACATCGACGCGGGCCAGGGTATCAACTGCCGTTAAACCGCCAGAACAGCCTGATGTTCTTCGCCACGACTTTGGCTGTTCAACGGTTCGGTTCAGCCACACATCCACATTGTCGCCGTGTTCGCAGACGCGCACATCTTCCACTTCATCCATCTTTTCGATGATGCCTTCGTTATAAAGGAACCCAATTGCCATTGCTTCGAGGTTGACAGGTGTGCACATAAACGTCAGCCACACTTCGCCATTGACGGTCAGTGAAACGGGGGTCTCAACGATGGTCTCCGCGTCGTGAGGTTCCCACTTTTTGAACTCGTATCTTTCGTAATGAATTGCTTTTTGAGGGGGTATCATTCCTGCTCCAAACGGATTGTTTTATTCTCTCTATATCTTATCCCAATTTTCTGGTAGCTTGGGCGGCGACCAGGTTGCATCAGGCATCCAATTCAACCAGGAACCATCATAGGGATAAGAACGCTTTTCAAGCCTGGAAAGGACATCTGTCTTCGCAGACTCGATACCGTGCATCCACTCAGGAAAAATCACGTCGTTATCAACTGCCTTTTGATAGTCATCCACGTCTTTCCACTCAAAGCTGAAATCCGGTTTAATAATGAGGTCCAAATCCAGGTCCAGCGTATCAATTCCAGTTTGGTTGCGCTTGAAAGGCAGTTGGAAATTGATGTAATAACACAGGAATTCATGTGTAGCATGATTCCAAAAATACATGGTGGAATAGAATTTGTCCGGCTCAAGCAAGATCAGAAGGCGATTCATGCTCCAAATATATTTTTCCAGTTTCCAATTCTTCTCCTTAAAATTCCAGCGCCGTTTGCTGGTCTTCTTTCCATCCAAATATCCTTCAGGCGCAACACATTCTGTACCTGGCAGGAGCGCGAGAACCAGTTGATCATCGGGAGTGTCCCTTACCACCAATGTTGTTTGTGCGTGCCAGACACGGTCTCTAAAAACTCCCCTCCAGACTATGACATCGCCAGGCTTCCACATATTTATTTCCTACTTGCTCTCAGTCTCTTTCTGTGATTGCACTTCGGCAATAAAAGCCTCATAGGGGCCAGGTACAAATTGCCGCGGGAACTTCACCATTGCTAGCGTTCGGCACTGGAGACTAAGATATTGAGCACTTTTCCCTTAATCTCTTTGGTACGAGAAATATCAAATT
>DAINRK010000047.1:6840-15003 GCA_036741855.1 Anaerolineales bacterium | reverse complement strand
GTCGCGGGCGATCTGGAGTCCATCCGCGAGTGGATAACACCAAACGAAAATGGCTTGCTATTCGATTCTAATAATCCGCAGTCCATTGCGGAGGCGATTGTCTCTGCAATTGAAAACAAAGAACTGCGAAACAAAGCCGCAACTTTGAATCAAGAAATCATTGGCTCTCGCGCGGAATACAAGAACAACATGCAAAAGGTAGAGGAGTTTTATAGGAATGTATACAGGTAAACACGTATCCACTTGTGTACGCGTCTACCTGTATACGTGTATCCTTCAAGTAACAAGAGGTGAACATGAAAATCCTAATCATGGGAACTGGCGGTGTTGGTGGCTATTACGGTGGCCTGCTGGCGCAACACGGAAACGATGTGACCTTTATCGCACGCGGCGCGCATCTTTATGCGCTTCGCCATGAGGGTTTAAAAGTTGAGAGTGTTCACGGAGATTTCATCGTTTCTCCTGCTAGTGCTGTGGAAGATCCGGGCGAGGTTGGGCATGTGGATCTTATCCTGTTTTGCGTTAAGACGTACAACACCGATGCAGCAGCCGAAGCGATTCGTCCTACTGTTGGTCCACAGACTGTAGTGATGAGCTTACAAAATGGGATTGACGCGGCAGAGCGGATTGGAGAAGTCATTGGTTTGGAGCACGTTGTTGGAGGCGCGACCTGGCTCTCGTCCGCGGTGGAGGCGCCCGGAGTCATCAAACAGATTTCCCAATTTCGGCGAATCGTCCTCGGTGAACTTGATGGAAGCCAGTCAGCACGCATCCAATCTATCTATGAAGTGTTAAGAAATACAGGTATCTCTGTAGAAATTTCGGAAAACATCCAAAAGGTTCTCTGGACGAAGTTTGTTTTCATTTCGGCCGCCAGCGGTTTGGGTTCGCTCACCAGGCTGCCTATGGGAGATTACCGTTTTGTGCCCGAAACCCGCGGCCTGCTTTCCAGCATCATGCAGGAAGTGGAAGCCCTGGCACAAGCCCAGGACATAAACCTTGACCCGGATGTCGTCCAAAAGTCGCTTGAGTTTACGGATAAGGCTGCACCGCACATCAAACCATCCATGCAGTTGGATGTGGAGACAGGACATCGAACTGAACTCGAATCGATGATTGGTGTGATCGGACGAAAAGGACGTAAACTGGGAGTGCCAACTCCATCTGCAGATTTTGTTTATGCTTCCCTGCTGCCGATTGAGCTGAAAGCACGAAATGAGCCTCCACCAGCATCTTAACTCGACTCGTAAAAGATGAAGAACTTGATTTTCGCAAAATAGTGTAAAATTAATTCAATCACCTTCACCGACGACTTGCTGACAAATCGCATAAAGCGTGTTCCTTTTTATGAGGTTGCTACATGTCACTCTCGTCCTCTCGACCACAACTGTTGATTTGTGTCTCAGTCCGGCAATGGATAGTTGCCATGGCTGAAAGCGAATATATGCCATTGAGCGCAGGGTTGCTCTATGGCGTTTTTATTTCTTAAGAGATGTCATGCTTATGAGCGAGCCCCTGCTTGTTGAGATCATCGCTTATGCGCCGACGGCTTTCTATCACTGCACACATTGTGAAGTTGCGTGGCGGGAGATGGGCGCGACCAATCGTATCCATGAGGAACAGGTAGAGAGTAGCCTGCCGGAGGATCTGTTGCTGGAATACCAGGTTGTATCAGATTGGGTTAATGAATTATTTCGCGTGCACTGTGACCGTATTATTCTCAAAGTCATTGATGCTGCGTCGTTCGAGGGAGTTTACAAGTCGCTAAAGTATAACGCCCGCCGCTATCCGGCGGTCATTGTCGGCAAGTCCCGATTTCTCGGGAGCCAGATGTTACCAGAAGCAAGTGAAGAGATTGCCAACCAATTACAAAGTGCCGCCCGCATAGGTATGTAAAGTTGAAATTTCGATTTTGGCTCACAAGCGAAGCAGTCCCGCGGACAAAGCTTTTCGAAAAGTTTACTTGCTGATTAAACAGGCGGTAGCGAATCAACCAATCCGGGCTTGATTGCGCTCTCAGAGATCGCAGAGAGGAGGTAGATGGACGGTAGATTATTTCCATCGCATGCCAGGGATGAGAGGAGAAATCATCTTGCTGGTAATTAGTTCATCAATCCATTGAATGCAACATACGAAACGGAGGATCATCTTATGAATACTCTATGGGTTGTTGTGATTGCCGTTGTTGTCATCTACCTGGCGTATAACTACTACGCCAAGCGGATTGACAGGAACGTCATCCAGGCTGATGCGAAAAAAGCCACACCCGCGAAAATGTATATGGATGGCGTGGATTTCATGCCTACCAGCCGTAATGTGTTATATGGCTATCACTTCAAATCGATCGCGGCGGCGGGCCCAATTGTAGGTGTAATCACAGCCGCCAACATATGGGGCTGGTTGCCTGCCATACTTTGGCTGATGATCGGTGTCTCATTCATCGGTTGGGCAAGTGATTACAGTGCGATCATGCTGGCGGTGCGCAACGACGGCAATAGCATGAGCGCCGTCTCACACAAACTGATCGCACCGCGCACACGCACGATTCTGTTTGTGTTCATCTTCTTCTATCTGTTGTTGGTAGCAGGCGCGTTCGTCGGCATCCTCGCCGCGATCCTGGCGGCTCGCCCGGATGTACCTTTCGGCATACTCATGCTGGCTATCATGGGCCTGGTTGCCAGCCAACTGCTTTACAAACAGAAAATGGATCTGATTGTTGTCACGGCGATTGTGGTGGTTGTTACTTTGGCCGCCATGATTCTTGGGCCAATTGGTCAGACGCGGGATACCGACAACAATCTGGTGCAGGGCCCGATTGGCAAGGCGGTGGTTGGCATCAATACCGCAGTTAACAGCCTCACAGGCGGCACAGAACTGTACACTGTAACCGATCCGACGAATGCCGATCCGCGCATCCCGCCTCCCGGTGCGGATGGCACGCGGCCCGCGACAGCACTCTATGATCCGGCGACCGGTCTGATCAAGACTCTGCCATCCTATCTGTTCTGGGCACTGTTCCTATTTGTTTTCTCCTATCTTGGTGCCAACTTACCCATCTGGCGTTTCGCCCAACCTGTGAACTACATTGGCTTCTGGGTGACACTGATCACAATTGTCCTCAGCGCAATAGGCGCAGTCCTTGCGCCGTTGACTGGCATCACCGATGCCAGTGGGGCTGTGATTGGCCAATTTGCTCTGGAACCTGTCAAGACACTAGGATTTACCTTCGAGGCCGGTAAAACATTTCTGCCCATTTGGCCCATGTTATTCGTTACTATCGCTTGCGGCGCCATCTCCGGCTGGCATGCGCTGTTTGGCTCGGTAGGCACCGCTCGTCAGTTGGAATATGAGACGGATGCGCTTCCAGTCGGTGGTGGCGCGATGTTCTCCGAGAACACACTCGGGCTGCTTTCCCTCGTGGCAGTCTCCATTGCAGGGACTGGCGGCGGAGGCGGCAGATTCGCGGCCGGCGTTGGCAAACTGCTCCACGCTGCGACCTTCGGCGCGTTGCCAGAGGCGCTGGGAACAGCTCTCGGCTTCGGCGCGTTCGTGGTCATTGTATTGACCGTCGTGCAACTGGTCTTCCGCGTGATGCGTGTGACGCTCACCGAATGGGTGGGTGAATCTGTGCCCGCAGTGAAAAACATGCACGTTTCCAGCATCATCTCCATGGCCTTGACCCTTTTGCTGGTGCTCACCGGTACCTGGGTCTACCTGTGGTTCCTGTTCGGAGCAGCGAACCAGTTGATGGCCGCACTTAGCCTGATGCTTGTCACGGTCTGGCTCAAGAGCGAAAACAAGAATCCGGCCTACGCGCTCTGGCCGACGCTGTTTATGTATATCACTACCATCGCGGCGACGGTTCTGACAGCTTACAACTTGTGGGCAACTGTACTCACGAAGGATGTAGGCACGGTGCCGATCATCGGCGCCTGGCTGATGATCATTGTCGCGGTTCTGCTTGTTGTGGCTGCCCTTTTTATTGGCTACGACGGCTGGCAGGCCTACCAGCGTTATTCCAAAGGCGGTGAAGCCAGGAAGGCTCCAGCCGCGGCGGATGATTGAATCAACAAAATGAAAAAAGGGAGATGTACGCTTCGCGTTGCATCTCCCTCCTTGTGAGATACATTAGGGTCTAGTCACGTTCACCGATGTTATGTGCCAGGTCACGCAATGCATCAAAATAATGTGAAGCGTCTGATGTATGGTACGCAGGGAATGGCACGTGCAGTTCCAGATTCGGCCGCGAAGCGTCTCTGCGCAGGCTAAAGCGCGCATAGCGCGGAGTTAGTTTTTGCATTGAGACCGCAAGTTTATCGAGCACAGTGGTTGCAAGATCAAGTAATCCTTTTGGCGCAAGCAGCTCCATATCTTGATAGGCTTTGCTTTCCCATTTGCGTTCAGTCAGCTGGTTCAAGGCGTTACGACCGCTCCAGGTTTTGGGGTCCACGAGCTCCAGGTCCACAAGAGGAGCTGTGCTAAGTTGAGCACGAAAGATGACGATATCATCGCGTCCTTGAAAATACGCAATGATCGTCATCCAGAACACATCGCGTGGCTTGAGGACGAGAACAGTTTCCAGGCGTCGGAACGGTTTTTTTGCATGAGCAATGATTAGTTCTGCAACAGATGTCCCGAGCCAGCGAAAGGTGGTGCGCTGTCCAATCCTGGGCAAACCATTTTGCATCCACTTGAGGAGTGCATCGCCGCGGCGAAGATTATAGACCACGCCAAATGCAAACCAGCCCATGATAATAACGAGCGCGACGACCAGGAAATACTGTGCATTCACATCGCACCTCAGCGATAACTTACAATGATTGTCATGAGTATAATATGAAAAAGGATCAAACTCAATCAAGTCAGCGTCCGAGCCGCTGGCAGGCCATCCGTGAATTTTTATATGGCATGATGGGCATGGAGTTTGCATCCCATGCCATGGAGATGCGCGCCAGCCTTGAAAGTGTGTTCATGCTCGGAACGGTGGGGGATATGATCGGTGTACCAGTCCTGCCACCATACTACAGCCTTCGTCTACTACCTTATGTGGTTCCGCACATTGCGACCTGGAAGCGCCGCGTCTTACGCGAGCGCGAGTTCACTGATGAGCATGATTATCATCTGGATGGTCTGTAATCATATTCAGACCCTAACAGTTTTTTCGACAAACCATAACGACATTAACAGAAAATCCTCATTGAAATGTGATCTTGATTGCAAAGCAAACCTTTAGGGTCTTTTTCCAAATCAACAAGAAAGGAAACCAATCATGAGCGAAGAAGAGAAGAAGAGCTTTTGGCAAAATATGAAGGAAGTCCTCTATGGGATGGCGTCGCACGACATGAGCCGCTACGCACTCCGCACGCGCGCCAGCATGGAGCACCTGTTCATCTTGATCACGATGGGCGATATGATCGGTGTACCAATCCTCCCACCTTACTATAGTCTGCGGCTGCTTCCTTACGTCGTCCCACAAATATCCACCTGGAAGCGACGCCTACTTCGCGAGAAAGACCTTTCAGATGCAATGTTCTAGGAATCATTGACATGTCTCTGAAAAAAATCATTGAGGAACATCCCGAACGTCGCTATATTATGTTTGGGGGCAAGGGCGGATTAGGAAAAACCACCTTCTCCGCTGCAACCGCCTATTGGCTCGCAACACGTGGCAAGAAGGTGATGGTATTTTCTGTTGATCCGCAAGCCAGCCTGTCTGATATTTTTCAGCAGGATATTTTCGGCAAGGGACCTGTGAAGATTATGGATAACTTGTGGGCACAGGAAATCGACGCCGATCAACACATCAAAGCCTATCAAAACGAGATTCGGCAAAAGATCCTCGATATGTATGGGTTTGACCAGGTCCCTGAGGAAATAGAACAATACATCCAGGCAGCCTCGGCAGAGCCAGCCATGGAAGAGAGTGCGATCTTCGATGCTGTCGTGGATATCGTTGTTCAAGGAGATTACGATTATTACATCTACGACCTGGTGCCGTTGGGACATGCACTTTACTATTTGAGTATGGCAAAAGTTTATGATGAATGGATCAACAAGATCACCAAACTACGCGAAGAGATGCGCGAATATGAGGAGATGGTCTCCCGCCTTAAGCGCGAAAAAGAGACGGAAGAAGATCAGATCCTCAAAGAATTGCAATACATTCGCGGACGCATCAATGCCTCATCTAAAATTTTGACTGATAAAGAGAAAACTGCTTTCTTCTTTGTGGTCATACCGGAAGAAATGATTTTGATCGATACAAAAAAGGCCGCCGAACTATTCGCCAAATTCGACGTGCCAATTTCTGGCTATGTAGTCAACCGTGTGGTGCCGCGTGATTTGCTTAAGGAGAACATTCCACCCTACCTCAAGAATCGCATTGAGATGCAGGACAAATATCTAAAACAGATCGATGAAACTTTAGGCAAGCAGGTTGCTTCACATGTTCCAGAATTGGAACGCGATGTGACTGGACTGGACATGATCAAAAAGCTGTCTGAAATCATGTATGGGTCGTAGGAGAACAGACATGGTAACTAAAGCAATCGAAACTTCCATGCAGGGATATATCAAGGAACACGACCAGCTGCGCTACATTTTCTTCGGCGGCAAGGGCGGCGTTGGCAAGACCGTGATGGCCGGCGCGACAGCGATCTGGCTGGCAAAGCAGGGAAAGCGCGTGATGTTGGCCTCCACGAATCCGGTTCACAGCCTGAGTGGGTTGCTCGCTCAAAATGTCTTTGGTAAGCCAACGGCTGTAAAGGATGTACCAAATTTATGGGCATACGAGATTGATACGAAAGAAACCATCGACAGATCCAAACAGGAGATTCGAGATAAGATCCAATGGTTCCTGAAATTTGCAGATATTTCCACGAAGGCCGAGGAGTTTGTTGAATCCGCAACGATGAATCCTGCTTTTGAAGAATCGGCGATGTTCGAAAACATGGTCGAATTGATGTTGCGTGATGAGTACGACGTGTATGTCTTCGATACAGCGCCAACAGCCAATGCCCGCCGCCTGCTGGGCATGTCCAAGGTTTATTCGTTGTGGGTCAATAAGATGTTGAAAAGCCGCGAAGAAGCTCGTTCATTGCGCGAATTACTGTCCTTCACAAAAAAGAAGGAAGCCGATCCCCTCATGGAGTACCTGGTATCTTTCCGCGATCGAATGGGCAAAGCGCAAAAGTTACTGACGAATGATGATCTTACAGCGTTCTTCTTTGTGACGTTGCCTGAGGCATTGCCCATCGCGGTGATTACGCGCTTCATCGGCTGGTTCCACGATTTCGGTATCCCAGTCGGAGGTGTGATCGTCAACATGCTGATCGACCGTTCACAAGTCACTGCTGAGTCGCCGGAATTCGTCCACAACCGCGTGGATATGCAGGCGCGTTATATGGACGATATTTGGGATAAGTTCGAAGGCATGGTGCGCTCGACAATTCCACTCTATGAAACAGAAGTTCGCGGTACATCAACCCTAACGCGCATGGGTGATGCATTGTTCGCCTGAAATTTTAACCATGCCTTCCAGTTCTCTGCGTCACACCCTCACAGAAATCCTCTATGGTCTGGCGATCCATGATCAGGTACGCAGCCTAGCGCGACAACGCGGCAGTTTGGAGCATCTCTTTGTGCTGATCAGTTTTGGGGATTTGCTGGGATTGCCCATTTTACCGCCGTATTACAGCCTGCGCCTCTTGCCCTTCGTTGTCCCGCTGATCAACAACTGGCGTCGCCGCATGTTGCGGGAACGCGATTTGATGGATTCGATTTTCTAATTTGAATGGATCAAAATAAAGGTCTGGAAGCGGTCTTTGGTAAACGCCAGAGACCGCATTGATTCATAACGATTGAAGTACAATCATTTTCAACTCAGATTGAGGAGGAAGAACCATGGATCTAGGACTTAAAGATAAACGCGCCTTCGTGGCCAGTTCTTCACGCGGACTTGGGTTTGCTACCGCGATGACGCTTGCCCGCGAAGGCTGTAAGGTTGCCATCAACAGCCGCGATGAGGACAAGGTTAAGGCTGCGGCGGAGAAAATAGCCAATGAAACAGGCACTCCGGCTTACGGCGTCGCGGGAGATGTGAGCGACGCGTCTACTGCGGGCGCTTTGATCCAGTCCGTTATCGAATCGCTTGGCGGGTTAGAC
>DAINRK010000047.1:0-6830 GCA_036741855.1 Anaerolineales bacterium | reverse complement strand
TCAGTCAACTGTCGAGGTGCTGGGCGGACTCGACATCCTGATCACAAACGCAGGCGGACCGCCCGCTGGTTCCTTTGAGACCTTCGATGAGGACACATGGCAAAAAGCTGTGGATTCATCCTTCATGAGCCATGTGAGGCTAATCCGCGCTGCATTGCCGCATTTGCGAAAGTCTGATTCACCGAGCGTCCTAACGTTTACTTCGTATACCGTGAAGCAGCCGCTACCCAATCTGGTCCTTTCCAATAGTGTTCGTGCTGCCACCGTGGGCTTGACCAAGTCTCTAGCCATGGAACTTGGGAAGGAAAATATTCGTTTTAATTCCATTATGCCTGGCTGGACCATGACAGAACGCGTGGAGGAACTCATGGCGTTTCGCGCCAAGAATAACAATACAACGGTCGAAGAGGAAATTGCCAAACAAACTGCCGAGATACCGCTTGGACGCGTGGGACAACCGCAGGAATTTGCGAACGCGGCGGTGTTCCTCGTTTCCCCTGCTGCCTCTTTTATTCACGGCGTGTCACTTGCTGTGGATGGCGGAATCACTAAGAGCGCATTTTGATACAACGATTTTCAATTTTCCTTCTGAGTCTCTTTCTGATGGGCTGTACGCCCCAAAAGATCAATCCACCACAGTTGACGCCCACATCTCTGCCTTCCACGGCTGACGAAGCTCATGACGTATTGATCGATTTTTTCATGTTATTGAACACGGGAAAATACGCTGAGGCTGATTCACTTTATGGTGGAACTTACCAAGGCCTTCAAGACAATAACCCTGGTGTTGACCCATCAGATCATGTCAAACTCCTGGCAAACGCATGCGAAATAAACGGTCTTCAGTGTTTGACCGTTCGTACAGCCAGTTTTAAGGAACTACAAGGCGATACCTATATCTTTCAGGTAGAATTCAATAACCCAGATGGAAGCCTTTTCGTGCGAGGTCCTTGCTGTGGCGGAAATGAGACCGATTTCCCGCCTGAATCGCAATTCGAATACAGGGTTACAAGAAATGCCAACAGGAAATTCCTTGTGATGGATCTGCCTCCATACGTCCCCTAGTATGACCAAAATCTCAAATAAGTTTTACATCGTAGCCTTTTTCATCTTATTTGCTATTTCAACCACAATACTGCTGATTGCCAGCACAGCGAAGACTCCAGTTCCTACCTGGGGTGGCTATCTGGATGTGGGCATTGTCATTCTAATTGCCTTCATCGGATCTTCCATACATCAAAGAAATAAAAGCTTGCCACGTTATGACATTAGCCATCAGGTTGCAATAACCCTCTTCCCAGTGATTCTAGTCAGCATGTGGTTATACCGAAATTCACTCGACTTCAATATCCTTCTGCCGGCCCTGGCATGGCGAACGTATTTCTTTCTTAGCATCCTGCCTCATGGTTTAGCTCTCTCGAAAGCGGAACAGACTCTATGAATAAACTGTCCTTCCTGGCACGCACATCGATACTGATTGCATTTTTTTTCTTTTTAGACAAAGTCCTCGCACTTGGGCGGGCGGCGCTCAACCTTGATAGGTTTGGACTAACAGACCAATTCGACGCGTTTAACGCTGCCAATAACCTCCCAGACCTTCTTTTCGCTCTAATTTCGGGCGGCGCGCTGGCAATGGCCTTCATCCCCATTCTCTCGCAAACACTCACGATCAAGGGCCGCGATGCGCTTTGGGATGTGTTTTCACGGGTTGCCAATCTAGCCTTTTTAGGAACAGCCATCTTGTCCATCTTAGTGGCAATTTTTGCGGAGCAGATCGTAAAGTCGGAAATTGGTATTACCCCGGGTTTTACGTCCGAACTTCAGGCCCTCGTCGCTGAACTGATGCGCCTAAACCTGGTTGCGACGTTAATTTTTTCTATCAGCGGTCTCGTGATGGCAGGATTGCAAGCCAACCAACATTTTCTCTTTCCAGCGCTAGCCCCGATCATGTACAACGTCGGACAGCTTTTTGGAGTGCTTGTCCTTGCGCCTCGCTACGGAATCCACGGACTTGTATATGGCGTAACACTTGGTGCGCTCTTGCATCTTGTCATTCAAATCCCAGCACTTATCAAATACGGGTTTCAATGGACTCCATCCCTAACGATCAACAATCCCGAAGTCATCGAAGCATTCAAACTGGTTGGTCCGCGGTTGCTGACAGTGTTCATGATCCAACTCATGTTCATCGCTCGCGACAACCTAGCCTCGCGTTTGAATCAAGTAGGTGCTGTCTCGTCGTTGACCTACGGCTGGATGATAATGCAAGTACCCGAGACCATTCTGGGAACAGCAATTGCCACAGCATTATTACCAACTCTTTCTGAGCACGCCGCGCGTCAATTCTGGGATGGATTCAGACAAACAATTGAGAAAGCCTTACGGGTATTAATCTCATTGACACTTCCCATCGCGGCAGTCATAGCGGCTGGTATCCATCCGCTGATCCGCGTCGTCTTTGGTGGACTGAGCGAAGCCGAAGCAATCTTACTCACATGGACCGTGAGGATGTATCTGATTACGCTTTGCGGATATAGCATCCACGAAGTGGCAGTACGCGCTTTTTATGCACGCAAAGAGGCACTGTATCCTCTATGGGCAGTTGTAATTCGACTTGCTATTTATCTCACGATCGGCATAAGTGCAGTGACATTCTTTCGTAATATTGGCGCACCTGCAATCGCGATTGCGGAAATTGCTCTGACAGTTGAAGCCATCATCCTATTAACATGGCTAAGTCGGAGAACACATGAGCCCATCAGGACTAATGGTGCATTGTTCAAAGGTCTGGTCGCCGCGCTGATTGGAGGTGTAATAGCCTACTTCCTGGCAGATAGACTACCAGGGTCCGCAGTGCTCACGGCTTTACTGGGAATGGTGATTGGAGGGCTGATTTGCCTTCCCATCATTTGGTCTGAGATTAAGTTACTACTAAAACTCTAAATTAAGGGTGACTGTCACCTTAGGATATAATACCGCCCATGTCTGAAAATCTAGGAAGCACACAACCAAACATAAAACCTGCCAAAAGCGCAGCAACCAAGAGTGCACGTGGACGCACGTTCTTATTCAATGCCATCGGCTTGATTATCATACTTACACTCGCCGTGCTGGGAGGCTATTCATCCGGGATTGGCGTTCGCAGAAATGCGCAATCCTCAGTTTTGGCGCAACAATTGAGCGAACAGTTCCAATTTGCACTGGTGGATATTCAGTTCGGACGATACGCAAATGCCCGTCAAAGACTTGAGTTCATTATTGCGAATGATCCTACCTTCCCGGGTGCACAGGAAAAATTGACCGAAGTGCTCGTATTGATCAACATCCCAACACCTACGTTGACACCAGCGCCAACGTCAACACCTGATTTCACTGGCGCAGAGCAAGCCTTTACACGAGCACAACAGTTGATCGCCGCTCAAGATTGGACGGGTGCTATTAGTGCGCTCGACGAAATGCGCAAGCTGGATCCGAGCTACCAAACTTCGCTTGTGGATGGCATGTATTATTTTGCCTTACGGAATTATGGTTACAACCTGATTACAAGCCAGGGGAATCTCGAAGGTGGCATTTATCAACTTACGTTGGCTGAACGTTTCGGTCCGCTTGATCGAGATTCGAACGGGCTGCGCGAAGGCGCGCGTTATTACCTGATTGGGGCATCCTTCTGGGAATTGGATTGGGAACAGGCGCTTTTTTATTTCGACCAGGTCTATCGCGGCTGGTCTGGTTTATGGGATGGCACGATGACAGCAACCGAACGGTACCATTTCGCGGCCATGCGTTATGCAGATCAACTCCTTGCCAATGAACAATTCTGTGACGCGGTCTCGTATTATGAAGCCGCGCAATTGATCGCCCCATTGGATAAAGTAGCCAGTGATGGATACGCGCAAGCTTACTCTACTTGCTTCCCTCCGACAGAAGCAGTTACAGCCACTTTGTCCACGCCGCCTACAGTAGGAGGTCCAACAGTAACACCGACTGATACAAAACCAGGGCCACCTCCAATCACGGATACACCGTCTCCAACGCTAACAGAGACTCCGACCCCAACTCCATGAACCCTCCGCCCACGTGGGCACTAGCGCTCACCTACTGGCTGCACATGCTTGCCACAGCTATATGGGTTGGCAGCCTTGCTGCAATCTCTTTACTTATCTTGCCAGTAATAAAGCGCACTCTAAATCCCGAAACGCAGCTGGTATTCATCGAAGCCATGCAGAAGCGACTCGAACCCATTGCATGGTTTAGCATCAGTCTCCTAATCGTGACGGGCTTGTTCCAAATGAGTGTGAATCCACATTACGATGGATTTCTTTCCATAAGCACACAATGGTCACTTGCAATACTTGCAAAACACATACTGGGCATCTTTATGGTCGTGACCAGTGCCATTCAAACATGGGAAGTGATTCCCGCCCTCCATCGCGCGATCATAATTTCTAAAAAAAGTAAAAATATAGAAGAAATGGATTCTCTGCGACGCCGCGAAATTCTCCTCTTGCGAATCAATTTTGGATTATCCATCTTGATTCTTGGCGCGACTGCCATCGCACGTGTATCGTAAGGTAAACCTGAATCAAAACAGCCCACTTCTTTGGAAGTGGGCTGTTTCTCTTTTATGGCTCGTAGCAGTTTCTAACTATGGCACGGTCACGTTGAAGAGGAAATCTTGCGCGACTACAACTCCTCCGGCATAGCGCGCTCCTACAACGACATGGACTGGTGCAAACCCACCGCCCGGGAAATTAGCGGTGGAGCTCTTAGCCTGGAATGTCACTTCAAGTGTGGCAGACGTACTGCGTCCTGCATGGTCACCGCCCTGAACCGCTACTACGCCTTTTCCGGGAAACATGAAAGAGGGCAATGCCTGGACACCATTGAATTCCAGATCGCTTTCAACTTGAACAATCACAGTGTAGGTTTCACCGACGTTCATCGTCGAAGGCAATCCCTGAACCAGCGTGAACGTTGTCACCGGCGAAGGCGCCGCCACCGCGGTACCGGCTACGGTTAAGACCAGGACAAGTGCCAAAAAAACAGATGGAAAAAATCGTTTCATCGTTAAGTAAACCTTTCGAAAATAAGATGATCCAAGTTTACCGGAGAGTCCATGAATATGAGCGGACAAATTTGCAAGATACGTAAGTCCTAATTGGTCACTAACAATTTTATTGGTTCTTGAGCAGGGACACCTGTTAGGTCATATGCCATAGCGCCTGTGATCTTCACCGGTACGATGTTCCCGATCTTTGCATTGCCCTCAATAAAGACCATCCCATCGATCTCGGGCGCGTCGCGATAGGAGCGACCGATAGCGATCCCTTTATCGCGACCCTCGACCAGCACCTCCAAAGTCTTTCCCACGTAAGATTGGTTGATCTGCATTGAAATGCTTTGCTGCAATTCCATGAGTTGCTCAAATCGTGCTTGTTTCATTTCCGCAGGGATTGGGTCACCGAGCGGCTCGCTTGTCGTCCCAGGCTCAAACGAGAATTGGAACGTACCCACGCGATCAAAGCGGATTTCCTGTACAAAATCCAATAACGCCTGATACTCTTCATCCGTCTCACCCGGGTAGCCGACAATAAAAGTTGTGCGGATGGCAAGGTTTGAAATCTTCGAGCGCATTTTGCCAAGCGTGCGATGGACCCAGTCAATATTAGAGGGACGTCGCATACGGTATAGGGTTTTGGGATGCGCGTGTTGGAGCGGCATATCAAGATAGGGTAAAACCTGCTTATGTGTTGCCATCACTTCGATAAGTTGATCAGTCACATAGCCGGGAAACGCGTACATAATGCGAATCCAATCCATGTCAGGGACCGACGAAGTAAGTTGCTCCAGTAATATCGCCAGTCCATTCTTCATCCCCAAATCATGGCCGTAATCGGTCGTATCTTGAGCAATGAGAATCAATTCGCGCACACCTGCATCGCGCAAGCGCCGCGCCTCTTCAATGATCACGTCTACGGGACGCGAAACAGCTGTCCCTTTGATGAGTGGGATCGCACAAAATGCACATGGACGGCGACACCCATCTGCAATTTTGAGGTATGCGCTGGCTCCCGCAACGGATGCGCGCAAAGTATTCTGTTCATCCACTCCAACAGTCTTCGCTTCAGGCAAATGATAGAGTGGTTCGGGATGCGGGCCTTTGCGCAGTTCACGCACCACCTGCACGATATCCATCCAACGACGTGTACCCAGCACCCCATCAATGCCTGGAACTTTTTGCGCGACTTCGGAGCCATAGCGCTGGGTGAGACAACCTGCTGCGATCAAAATTTGATGATTGCGTTTTCCTTCGGCAAGTTCGCGGAGTACGTTGATGGATTCTTCTTTAGCAGGTCCGATAAATCCGCAGGTGTTCACAATCAATACATTTGCGCGCGTAGGATCATCCACAGCGCGATATCCATCGCGAAGAAGTAATTGAGCCATCGAATCTGAGTCAACAGTGTTTTTGGCACAACCGAGCGATACAAGGTGAAAAGTATTTTTTGACACGTAAGAATTTCCTGTTGAGCGAGAACTCGCTCTATGGTGAAGAAGTATTTGAAGGTCCAGGTGTTGATGAAGGCGAGGGTGTTGAAGTGGATGGCGCGGTCGAGGTCACCGGCACTGTACTGGTTACTGTCGGTGAAGGCAATGCCGTTGGCGTAATGATTTCCTCGGAGAGATAAATATTATTCACAACCTGACCAAACGTGCCCATCAAGCCAAGATCACGTCCATTATAAACAATGCGGATGGCAGCCCCGCTCCCAACCAGGACTTCGATCTGAGTCTCCGCCTGATATGGATAGGCTGTCCCAGGCACAACC
>DAINRK010000046.1:0-15097 GCA_036741855.1 Anaerolineales bacterium | reverse complement strand
AAAACTAGAATAGAATAAGCATAAAGATAAAAAAAGACCGAGTATTCGGTCTTTTTTTATCTTCCGCGTAGATACGAAATCACAGCGCCAAAAAATCCAAAAAGGCCAAGGCCCAGAATCAATAAGCCAGTTGGAACACTCGTTGCAGGGTTGGTGTTTGTATCGGTAAACAAGGGCAAGTCAAGGGTCGGAGGTGGCGTATACGTCGGCAAACGAGTGGGTGTTTGTTGACCGATGAAAGCAGCTTCCAGAGTCGGATTGATCGTGGGAGTCGAAAGCGGCGTCGGCGTTGGCGGGATTTCTACAATAGGAAGAAGCGCTCCAGGCGAAAGCGAAGTGTAAGGTCCATATATCCAGCCAATAGAGCCGGGCACACCCTGGTAACGGATCTGAATCCAATCTTCACGGCCACTTGCGCGGCCGATCGCCGGGGCGCTTTCGTTCCCGAGCAACACGCCAATTGCCGGATAATCGAACGAACTGGGACCCGCGAACACTCGGATCTGATCAATGCTTGAATCTACTTTGATTGTGGGACCCGCAGGGGTTCCTGTCACTGTCGCTACAGACCCGGTGGGCTGCTGAGCCATTACTGAAGGTCGACTGGGTTCGAATAGCCCTAAAACCGTTATTCCAACGATTGCTACGAGCCAAGTTAAGATTCTGGTTCTGGGCAACATTTCCGCCTCATCATTAGCTTCTTAAGACGTACGAAAAAACCAAGCCGACTCCTCCAATAATTATCAAAATGATAATGAATATTCCAAATGCAGCACCGGAGGAATGCGAGGCACTCACTTCCGTGAATTGCGGAACATCGAGGGGTGGTGGCGGCGTGAAAGTTGGTATGCGCGTTTGTGTGGGTTCAATATTGAACGCGGCAGCGAGTGTAGGGTCAATCGTAGCTGTAACAAGTGGCGTTGGAGTCGGCGGCGGCTCAACGATACGAAGCTCACCACCTGCAATTGAAACGAACGATGCGTAGACCCATCCGACTCCGCCAGAGTAGGAAATCTGGATCCATTCACGGCCCTTTGAAATTCCAAGTGCCGGAACAATATCGCCCGGGAACAACTGCCCAATGATTGGATAATTTACCGTACTCGGTCCACTGCGCACATTGATTTGTTCAGGATAAATGATCGTTACAAGGACACCGGTCGGTGTGGATGCTTCCTGATAAGCCTCAGCTTGATTCGGTAAAAGAAACATCCCTGCCCCCAAACTTGCCATTGCCAATATGCCGCATAAAGCTTTAAACCAAAATCTTCTCATTACGTAGATATTCATAAGATATAAAACACGACGACAAATCGTCGTCGTTGGTAAAGCGGATTATAATCGAAAACATGGACCGACGAATTTTTCACGGAAACATCAAGCCCAATGATATTGCGCATGCCATCATGGCAGAATTTAATCGCGGCAATCTGCACGCGCAAGTTGTAGGCAACAATGACAAAATTGCTGTGCAAATCGCGACACGCATGGGGACAACGTCTGGAGGGAATACTGCCCTGACCATTAATATCCAAAAGGTGGAGGACGGCATCATGACCGAAATCGGTCAGCAAGCCTGGCTGGGAGTGGCGGCGAGCCTGGGTCAAACCGCTTTTTCAGCGCTACGCAACCCTTTAAGCCTGTTGAGCAGGCTGGACGATCTCGCGCAGGATATTGAAAGCATGCAGTTGAGCGAGAACGTATGGAAAATCATAGATCGAACTGTAACGACCCTTGGGGCATCTCATGCCTTATCGGAACGGCTTACGCGCATCGCCTGTGAATATTGCGGGTCGGCAAATCCTGTGGGGGAAGGTAACTGCCTTGCCTGCGGAGCTCCGCTAGGGGATATGCATCCCACTGCATGCCCTAAATGTGGATTTGCAGTCTCTTCCAGTGAAATAATCTGTCCAAATTGCAGCCAAAAATTGCGATAACCAATAGGCGCTTTCGGCGTTAATATGTTATATTGAAATTGTAAGCTTGTCATCTTGCAGATTTTTCACCTCGCCTCTATAATATTTGAAACTCACAATTTGGGTTTGAGGGCTTTATATGAAGCTTAGACTTGACCAATTAGAAGCAAATTTGCAGAAACTTGTTGAGGACCAGTTAGCGGGGATTTTGCCAGGTCTAAAACTGGAAGACCGCGTTATCCAACATCTTGCAACCGCCTTAAGGGAAAATGTCATTCAGCAAAAGGACGAAAGTGCAATCGCTCCAGATACTTTCACTTTGATCGTCGCTACGGACACTTCTCCGATGTGGAAAGAGGAGCGCATCATAGATGCCCTAAAGAATATTATTATGACTGCAGGGAAAGATGTGGGTCTGAAATTTACGACTCAACCGACAATTAACATTACAACCGATGATACTTTTTCTGGTGACGAGGTAAGAGTAATTGCAACACATAAACTGGAACCCGTCGCTGAAACCCAGGGGATGCAAACGTCACTTTATAACGAAGAGCCAGGGGAAGGCGAAAATATCCCCGAAAACGCATTTCTGATCATTGAAGGCGTAAAAGTACATCAGCTTTCTGATTCTGTTGTCAACATCGGCCGCAGGCTGGAGAATCAGTTAGTAATCGATGATCCGCGCGTTTCACGAAACCACGCTCAATTGCGCGCAATCAAGGGTCGCTTCGTTCTGTTTGATTTGAATTCAACCGGCGGGACGTTTGTTAATGGCCAGCGAACGAGCCAGACCGTTCTCTATCCGGGCGATGTTATCTCACTGGCCGGTGTTGCATTGATCTTTGGACAGGATAATCCGCCTCCTCGCCTCGATTCTGATACATTATCTGGAGAAACCGAACCTGGCGCCAGCGAAAGACCGACAGCCACGGTTGATCAGAATACAGTGGACATCAAGACGGATAGCTTAAAATTTAGATTTAGGGAAGAAAAACCTCCTAAATGATCGCGACAGTTGTACTTGTCTTGCGATTTGCCTTGGCAATTGCACTTTACGCATTTCTAGGGTGGGCATTTTTTACACTTTTACAGGAACTTAGACAACAGGGGAACAAATTATCGGCCCAAAAAAAGCCAAGTATTACCATATTTTTCAGTATCGACAGAAAAAAGGAAAGTCAGCGGTATTTCACTCAGAATGAAATCATGATTGGCCGCGATACACATTGCGATCTCGCCGTCATGGACGAGGCACTATCTGCGCATCATGCCCGCATCACGCATCATCATGGCCAATGGTGGCTAGAGGATCTTAATTCCAGAAATGGAACCCTCCTCAATCGCGAAAAATTAAGTACACCGGCTGTAATTATCACTGGTGATCAGTTCAAGTGTGGTAATACCCTCTTCGATATCCGCGTGGATGTTGAGGAAGTTCCACCCACAAATTCAACCTAGAATCGGAGGACATCCGTGACTAAACAAGTAAGCCTTGCAATGATCGGTGGCTCCGGGCTTTATGAAATGCCAGGGCTTAGTAATACGCAGGAATACAACATCGATACACCTTTTGGGAAGACCAGTGCACCGATCGTGGTTGGTGAATTGGAAGGTGAACAAGTCGCTTTTCTCGCGCGTCATGGCATAGGGCATCATATCATGCCAAGTGAAGTTCCATATCAAGCAAATATCTATGCATTAAAGTCGATTGGCGTTCAGCGCATCGTTAGCATAAGCGCGTGTGGGTCATTGAAGGAGGAATTAGCGCCTGGTCATATCGTGATACCTGATCAAATCTATGACAACACACGTCGACGAGTCCGATCGTTTTTTGGCGAAGGTTTGGTCGCGCATGTGAGCGTAGCAGATCCTTTTTGCGTTGACCTTTCCGATCAACTGGAATCAGCTGTCCGCGCGGCGGGAGGCGTGGTCCATCGCAATGGTGCGTTCATCACAATTGAAGGTCCGCGTTTTTCGACTAGAGCAGAATCCAATACATATCGTTCATGGGGCATGTCCATTATCGGGATGACCGCTTCACCCGAGGCATTTCTCGCGCGCGAAGCCGAAATTTGTTATGCAACGATGGCACATGTCACAGATTATGACGTGTGGCACGTGACTGAGGCACCTGTTACTGTTGAAATGGTCATTCAAACCTTGAATAAAAATACAGTCCTTGCGCAAGAGGCTGTGCGAGTGCTGGCAGAGAATCTAAAACATGAAAGGCATTGCGATTGTGGATACGCTCTAGCTTCCGCACTAATCACGCGCAAAGATGTGATTCCTGCCGAAACCCGCCAGAAACTGGATTTATTGATCCATAAATATTTGTAGAGAATGAATAGAGTCACGCAAAGGGACCTGCTGAAAATTGCGGCAGTATTCCTCATATTGCAAACCGTGATCATGACCCTTTCACCGGGAGTACGTGCCCGTACCTGGGATACTGATTACCGCTGGTCGCAGTGGGTCGCTCTTGCAATTTGGGGCTTTTTTACCTGGCGCGCTCATGGGACTATCTTAAGACGCTTGCCAGATGCCGATCCGTATTTGTTCCCTGCAGCCGCGCTCCTTAGCGGATGGGGCTTGCTCACAGTATGGCGCCTTGATACTACATTTGGCGCGCGGCAGGCAATTTGGCTGGGAATAAGCATGCTTGTCCTATATTTTGGAACGCGCCTTCCTACAACGTTGGATTCTCTTCGCAAATACAAGTACCTGCTTTTGACCGCGGGATTGATTCTTACAGCACTAACTCTTATCTTTGGAACAAACCCTCTAGGGTATGGTCCACGTTTGTGGCTGGGATGCTGCGGTATTTTCTTTCAGCCTTCAGAACCACTGAAGCTTTTGCTTGTTGCCTATCTGGCTGCCTATCTCGCAGATCGGCTCCCCATTCGTTTAGGTGCGCTTCCTCTGCTGTACCCTACCCTGCTATTGAGTGGCATCGCTATTCTCCTGTTGTATTTTCAACGCGATCTGGGCACTGCATCCATATTTCTCGCACTTTACACAAGCATAATTTATCTGGCAACTCAGCGCCGACGAGCAGTCGTTGTCAGTATAGGATTTCTAATATTTGTGGGTTTCGCCGGATACTTTTTTGTGGATATCGTCCGGGCTCGTATCGACTCGTGGCTTAACCCATGGAATGACCCCAGTGGAGGCTCATATCAGATCATACAGTCCTTAATGGCAATCGCGAACGGCGGTCTTGAGGGACGAGGACCGGGTTTGGGAAGTCCTGCTCTCGTGCCTGTTGCTATTTCAGATTTTATCTTCGCGGCGATTGCTGAAGAAACAGGTCTGATAGGGACTGTGGGCTTAATAGCACTTTTCGGCTTAATCCTTTCTCGCGGCTTGCGAATTGCCATTCGCGCGCCGAATCTGTTCCGAAGGTTATTCGCTGCGGGTATTTCAGCTTACATCGGCATTCAGGCGCTATTGATCATGGGAGGTAACCTGCGCCTCCTGCCATTGACTGGCGTAACATTGCCTTTTATTTCTTATGGCGGTTCGTCCCTGTTAACTTCGTTTGTTGCGTTGCTTTTTCTTCTGCTCATCAGCAATCATTTGGATGAAGAACCCGCTCCGCTTCCCCGGCCGCGACCATATCTCGCACTTAGTATTTTTCTTTCGACAGGGCTATTTGCTGCCGCGCTTGCAAACGGATGGTGGGCAATCGTACGCGGTCCTGATCTGCTCGTGCGCACCGATAATCCTCGCCGAATCATTGAAGACAACTATGTAATGCGCGGTATGTTGCTTGACCGCGCCAATATCATAATCAATTCGACAGAAGGTGAAATCGGCAGTTATACACGGGTCTATAAATATCCGGACCTGGCATCTGTTGTAGGCTACAACCATCCGGTTTATGGGCAGGCCGGACTCGAGGCATCGCTCGACGAATACTTGCGAGGTCTGAAGGGCAACCCCTCTTCCACCATATGGTGGAATCAGCTGCTTTATGGTATGTCACCCGAAGGACTGGATGTGCGCTTGAGCATTGATCTCTATCTTCAATATCGAACTGATCAACTGATGCTTGGACATCACGGTGCAGCCATTCTGTTAAATGCGGCGAGTGGAGAAATATTTGTCATGTCTTCACAGCCGACATTTAATCCAAAGCAATTAGATGAACTGGGAGCAACGCTTAATGATGATCCCAATAAGCCACTAATCAACCGAGCAGCGCAAGGGCTCTATGCAATTGGCTCGCTGGCCGATCCGTTCGCATCTACCCTCTACGATAAACGGACGCTCAGTGAAGAGGAACTGACCGATGTCTACGAGAGCTTTGGCTTTTATCGCACCCCCCTATTGAGAATGGAGCTTGCAGAGCCGCTAATAAATGCGGAGGTAAAAGATCTACATGTTTCACCACTGCAAGTAGCTTTGGCTTCCGCCGCATTGAGCAATCATGGAACTATTCCAGCTCCGCGGATTGCAACTGCCGTGAACACGCCTGAGGAAGGATGGATAGTGCTGCCGGCATTGGGAACGTCATTTACGGCAGTTCCAGAGTCGGCAGCGGATGAGGTGGCCAAGTCGCTAATGGTGAATGGTGAGAGTTATTGGGCACATGTAGGACGCGCAGAGGGAGCCGAGTCGCCCATCACCTGGCTTATTGCGGGCACGCCTCCCAACTGGCAGGCAACACCAATGGTGGTGGTGGTGCTACTGGAAGAGGATAATGCCGGCCTGGCTCAGTGGATCGGACGCGAACTACTCGTTGACGCGATGAATCCATAAAACAAATTGCCCCGCAGAGTATCTGCGGGGCAATTCTTTTCTCTGCTACATTTACATGCCTTGGTCTGAATCTTTTGCGCTGTATCCGGGGCCCGTTTTGAAGAAATCATAGTTAGGTTTGATATCGGCAGTGAGGTCAAGCACTTCGCCAGCTTCTAATTGTCGGGCATTATCCACCGCAATCTTTCCGCCGTGATGGTTGGTGCCTTCGAAATGGCCGGTCAGTCCTACATTGAGGATATATTCGCCGCCTTTCGCGGTATAAGCTGTAGGGACTTCATCTTCGGGGAAAATCGCCGCAAATGGACATTCGGGGACACATGCACCGCAGTCAATACAGGTATCGGGGTCGATATAAATCCAGGGCCATTCTTCAATTGGTTGACCAGGTATCATACATTCGACAGGGCAAACATCAATGCAGCCGCGGTCACGAACGCACAAACTCGTAATTATATGGGTCATGGAACATCTCCTTGCTAGAAATGTAATAAGCTAAGTATATCTATTATAACTTGCTTCCAAGTCTATGCAAGGTACCGTATTTAGACCGTTCTAATTATTTATGTTTCTCTGCGACCGCATCCCAATTGACCACATTCCACCATGCAGCGATGTAATCCGGTCTGCGGTTCTGGTAATTCAGATAATACGCGTGCTCCCAAACGTCGATGCCCAGAATGGGAGTCGCTCCATCTGAAAGCGGGCTATCCTGATTCGCAGTGGAAACCACAGCCAGACCATCACCCTTCTTAACCAGCCACGCCCAGCCAGACCCGAAACGGGTTGTTGCAGATTTCGTAAATTCTGCCTTGAACGCATCAAACGACCCGAAAGCTGAATCGATAGCCTTCGCCAATTCTCCAGTGGGCGGGCCACCTGCGTTAGGACCCATGATCTCCCAGAACAAATTATGATTATACGTTCCACCGCCATGGTTGCGCACAATTGTTCTCACACTCTCGGGTACAGCGTTCAAATCACCCAAAAGGTCTTCAAGTGATTTGCCCGCGAGTTCGGGTGTCTTTTCAATAGCACCATTCAGCGTTGTAACATAGGTGTTGTGATGTTTCGTATGGTGGATCTCCATCGTACGCGCGTCAATGTGCGGTTCCAACGCGTCGTATGCATATGCCAATTTTGGAAGTTCAAAAGCCATTTTCCGTCTCCTTTAAGATGGGATTGATCTGCCCTTCACCGTTCCGGCAGATTATTATGAATAAGTCGTAAAAATTGTAGTACTGCGAGGGACGCATGTCAAGAAAGATATTCAATTTGCTTTGCAATTGACTTTGTCAAGAGTTGTACAGAGACATAATTTTCGATTATCCTTGTGCATATGAGCAAAGGACGACTCGAAGCATTTAGCGATGGCGTGGTTGCTATCCTCATCACCATCATGGTGTTGGAACTTAACGTGCCGCATGGCGCGGACCTTGCAGCCTTAAACGAACTTACACCGATCTTTCTAAGCTACGTTCTGAGTTTTGTCTTCCTTGGAATTTATTGGAATAACCATCATCATTTGCTTCAAGTGGCGAAACACGTTAACGGAAATGTCCTTTGGGCAAACTTGCATTTACTATTTTGGTTGTCACTTATTCCATTCACAACCGGCTGGATGGGAGAAAATAATTTTGCGCAATTGCCTGTTGCACTCTATGGGGTGGTTTTGTGGACGTCGGGACTAGCTTATTACATTCTGGCCCAGACTCTGATTTCCCTGCATGGGAATGACTCACTTCTGGCAACCGCATTAGGCAGAAAAGTCAAAGAGATCATTTCACTCGTTTGCTATACGATGGCGATCCTCGTATCTTTTTTCAATACAGGCATTGCTCTTGCGATCTATGTATTTGTTGCCTGTATATGGCTCGTTCCTGACAAACGGATTGAAAGAACCATTAAAAAGTGACAAGATGAAATCAAAATATATCGCTCTCACATCCACCCTCTTCCTATTTGCTTGTGGAACAGTGACACAAACATCTGAGGTTGAGGTAATAATGCCCTCGACTCCTCCTGCACAGGAAGCATCCCAATCCACACCCGAGCCTGTTGCAACAGAACCTGTCACCGACCCAAATTTCTTCCGTGATGATTTTGATACAGCCTTTGGTCCGGGTTGGCAGTGGTTGCGTGAAGATCCCAGCAACTGGAGTCTTAGTGCTGTCCCTGGCGCCTTACAGATTAATGTTGATGGTGGGCAGGTAAGCGATGAAACGATAAGGAATTTGCTCTTGCGACAGGCTCCAACAGGGAACTTCCAAATCGAAACCAAGGTTACCTTTAGACCAGTGGCCGATTACCAGTTTGCCGGCCTGATCGTTTATGAATCCGCTCCCAACATGATTCAGGCTGGACGCGCTTTTTGCGCGCCATCCGAGGTATGTGTAGGTGAAGGTCTGTATGTGGATTACTATAACAACGGAAATTTTGTCACACCCAACTTTGCCGCCGCTTATACGGACAGTGAGACCTATCTGCGCTTGCTTCGCCAGGGTGATACCTATACTTTCCAAAGCAGCTCCAACGGAATCGAATGGATTCTACGCGGCGGAACGGTTAGCACAATGAAGCCGCTTCAAATCGGACTGGTAGCTGGCCAGAATACGGCCGGCCTAATCCCAGCCTTGTTTGATTACTTCGAAGTCCGCAGTTTGCCCTAAACAATGACACTTCAACTCACCGATAAAGATCGAGAAATGCTGCGCGGCGATCATGGCGCCGCGACCAAGATGTCCATGTCCATTCTGGTCCGCATGGCTGAGGTTTCCAACGCTAGCGAGCTGATTGATATCACGGGCGCGCATATCGATAGTACGGTTTACATTGGCGATGCCGGCCTTGAGTTCGCAGAACGCCTCGCGAGCCTGGGCGCAAAAGTTTCTGTGCCAACCACGCTCAATGTGAGCGGGCTTGACGAACATCACTGGCAGGAGTGGGCAGTGCCGTCAGAATGGGCGAAACAGGCACATCGTCAGATGATCGCCTATCAGAGCATGGGAACGATTCCAACCTGGACGTGCGCGCCCTATCAAACTGAGACAAGGCCCTCATCCGGTCAGCAAATTGCCTGGGGGGAATCCAATGCAATCGTGTTTGCGAATTCGGTTTTAGGCGCGCGAACGGAACGTTATCCTGATCTGTTCGATATCTGTTGCGCGATCACAGGCCGTGCGCCGAACATTGGTTTGCATCGCACAGAAAACCGCGCCGGTCAGTTGCTTTTGGATGTGAAAGGGATCGAAGAAATTGTTCAACTTCGAGATGACTTCTATCCTATTCTTGGACACCTGGTTGGCAAGATCTCTCGTGACAAGATTCCTGCCATCGATGGAATCTGTATTATCCCAAGCGAGGATCAACTTAAAGCGTTGGGCGCTGCAGCCGCGTCCTCTGGAGCAGTTGCACTATTCCACATGATTGGCATCACGCCAGAAGCTCCATCTCGGAAAGCAGCATTTCAAGGCAGCACCCCCGATGAAACAATTACTGTGACAATGGACATGCTGCGAGAATCTCGGCGAGAACTTACCCATACAGATACGGAAAAATTAGATATCGTCGTCCTGGGCAGCCCGCATTTTTCGGTCGCAGAATTTAAACAACTCGCCAGACTTGTCAAAGATAAACAAAAACATCCAAGCATAAAATTCTTAATTACCTCCAGCCGGGCCGTGACTCAACTTGCAAAACAGGCAGGCTTACTTGACCCGCTCGAAGCTTTTGGTGCTCAAATCACAGTAGATACCTGCATCCTTACAACTCCAATGTTGCCATCTGAAATGAAGTATCTAATGACGAATTCCGCCAAATTTGCATATTACACGCCTAGTTTACTGGATAGAAAAATCACATTTGGAAGTCTAAAGGATTGCGTCGATTCAGCAATTGAAGGCAGGGTCGTTCGGGATGAATCCGCATGGATGAACTGACGATTTTTGGTAAGCCTGTCATTTCAGGTTCGGCAAATGGACTTGCATTGGTGAGTTCAGAGCCGCTTTCATTCTGGGGTGGTTATGATTGGAAAAGTGGTGAGATCACAGATCTCAGGCATCCACTATCGGGTTTGAACGCAAAAGGAAAAATACTCGCCATTCCCTTCACACGAGGCTCTTCTACAACCACTGCTGTGTTACTTGAAGCAATTCGTGCGGAAACCGCCCCCAGTGGAATCATCACGACGGCAACTGATTTATTCTTCGCACTTGCATCGGTCGTCGCGGATGAACTCTATGGCAAGCCATTTCCATTGGTTGCGGTTTCAGAATCAGATTTTGCTCGCTTGCAAACAGGCGATCAAATTGAAATCAACGATGACGGGCTAATTACAGTTCATCGATAAAGGAAAACGGACATGCTCAGCTTTGAGTCTGCTTTGAATTTCAATCCATCCTCAGATTGGCTCAAGGTCACAGCAATTGACGCGCATACCGCGGGTGAGCCTTTCCGCGTGATCGTCGATGGCTTCCCAGAATTGAAGGGAAGCACGATTCTCGAACGAAGACGTTACGCAAAAGAACATTATGACCATTTACGCACCGCGTTGATGTGGGAACCGCGTGGTCACGCCGATATGTATGGTTGCATCCTAACATCACCTGTTACGCCGAATGCTGATTTTGGAATACTGTTCATTCACAATGAAGGGTTTAGCACAATGTGCGGGCATGGGATCATCGGTATAACAACGGTCGTCCTTGAAACGGGTATGATGCCGATGGTTTCACCTGTTACGCCAATTAAGATTGACAGCCCGGCCGGGTTGATTACAGCGTACGCACATATTGAAAATGGACATGTAAGGAGCGTTTCATTCCATAATGTTCCATCGTTTGTCGCTGCATTGGATGAAATAATAGATGTACCTGCACTGGGAAAGGTACGATATGATCTTGCATTTGGTGGCGCGTTCTATGCCTATGTTAATGCAAGCGATGTCGGTCTCACTTGCTCTCCTAAGAATTATCGTCCATTGATTGAAACAGGGATGGCAATTAAGAGTGCGATCATGAGGGACCGTCCTATTAAGCATCCATTCGAGGAAGATCTCGGGTTTCTATATGGCACAATTTTCGTGGGTCCCCCGACTGAAAATGGCTCGCACAGTCAGAACGTCTGTATCTTCGCGGAAGGCGAGGTGGATCGGAGTCCGACTGGTACGGGCGTCAGCGGACGACTCGCCATCCATCATCGCCGAGGGGAAATCAAAAAAAATCAACAGGTCGTTATTGAAAGTATCATTGGGAGTAAGTTCACAGGCAAAGTCATCGAAGAAACAACCTTTGGTTCTTATCCTGCAATCATTCCTGAGGTCGAGGGCAAAGCTTATATTGTAGGAAGAAATGAGCTTTGGATTAATCCCAAAGACCCGCTAACAGCTGGATTCATTTTGAGATAAATCATGCCTCCTCAACCGAGTCCGCGTACGATGCAATTGGTCGAAATAGTCTTCAGCCAAAAAGATGTACCCGAAGCGTCTCAATGGCTGGAGGAAGAGTGCGGCAACAATCTCCCATCCTATAGTCAACAAGATGAATATGGAATGGAACGAATCCGCTTTCAGCGATCAAACTTAGCAAAGGTAATTTGCTCAAATTGCTTCAAGCAATAGATGAAGCACGAATGGATTGGCGCGACCTGTTAATGGCGGCAGATTTTGGCTTCGATGTCAACTCGCATGAAAATTGGGTAAAGGATATCCTAAAGAAAACATGAAACTCCCTTCGCATCTTTATCTTGAACAACTTGAAATTCCATATGAAGCGCGTAGTTTTCCTCCTGAGACGGAAAAAGGCGCGTCAAATGTTTCGCATGTTCTGGGTTTTTCGGAACGCCAGGCGGTAAAGACCTTGATCTTCAAAGTAGATACCGGCGAACACGTGCTGGTCATGCTCGGCGGCGACCAGAATGCAATTTCAGGAAACCTCAAAAAGGCGATTGGTTCACGCAACATTCAGATGGCGTCGCCCGAATTTGTCAAAGAAACGACCGGGTATGCGATCGGTTCGATTCCCGCTTTTGGCTGGCAGCCGCCCGGATTTCGATCCTTCCTAGAGGCGAGTCTTGTAAATGAACCACTCCTTGGCACCGGAGCAGGTCAATGGGGCGAAGAGATCATGATCACGCCTCAGAATTTAATCAGGGCAAGTAATGCGTTTGTTGTCAATTTAACGGATAGGGAGAAGTCAGTATTTGTTGAGCAGCAATTACCAAAGTAACTTCGACACTCACTATCTCTAGAAAATAGTCAACATGCAAATTTATGCAAGGGCAGTATAATCCTACTATTGCTTCTCCCCACAATGATTGGAGGTACCACATGGCAGAATATGATTATGACCTACTTGTTATAGGTTCGGGACCGGCCGGTCAGCGGGCCGCTATTCAGGCAGCCAAGCTTAATAAACATGTTGCCATTGTGGAGCGTCGCACGGTCATTGGGGGCGTGTGTATCAACACCGGCACCATTCCCAGTAAGACGTTGCGCGAAGCCGTGATGCATCTTTCAGGGTATCGCGAACGAGGAATCTATGGTGCGTCGTATGCGGTAAAGCAAAACATCACCATGGATGATCTGCTCTTTCGCGCTGACCACGTGATGCGTCACGAGATCGACGTGACACGTCATCAACTGATGCGCAACCGCGTGGAGGTGCTTGCCGCTGAAGCCTCATTTGTAGATCCGCATACAGTCAAAATCAATTACCTGGATGGACGCGGTCAACGCCTGGTAACAGCGGCTAATGTTGTCATCGCAACGGGCACAATTTCCACTAAGGACGAACGCGTCCCACTGGATGGACAGCACATTTTCCTCAGCGATGATATTGTGCATCTCGGCAGTTTACCGCGCACGCTGGCAGTTGTCGGCGCGGGCGTGATCGGACTCGAATATGCAAGCATGTTTGCAGCACTTGGCGTCCGCGTCACGCTCATTGACAAACGAAATCGACTTCTGCCCTTTGTGGACGGAGAAATCATTGAGGCACTTGAGTATCATCTTCGCCAGAATCGGGTGACGATTCGGCTGGGTGAAGAGGTCAGTGGCTTGGAACCAATTCGAGATGAGAAAGGCGAGCGGGTACGCATCTGTCTCACGAGTGGCAAACAGATAATCACCGAGCAGGCGTTGTACAGCATCGGGCGGACAGGCGCGACAGCGACTCTTAACCTGCCAGATGCAGGTGTCACAGCAGACCCCCGCGGCTATCTAAAAGTCAATGAGCATTATCAAACTGAAACACCACACATTTACGCCGTCGGTGATGTGATTGGATTCCCCAGCCTTGCCTCGACCTCAATGGAACAGGGACGCCTGGCCGCCTGTCACGCGTTTGGGATTGAAGCAAAAAGTGTGCCAGAATTATTCCCATATGGGATATATGCAGTGCCAGAAATCTCAATGGTAGGAAAAACAGAAGAAGACTTGACGCACCAGGGCGTGCCTTATGAAGTTGGCAAAGCCAATTACCGAGAGATCGCGCGGGGTCAAATAATCGGCGACAGCACAGGCCTACTCAAACTCATCTTTCATCTCGATACACATGAACTGCTTGGCGTGCATATCCTGGGCGAGGGCGCGAGTGAGTTGATCCATATTGGTCAGGCCGTAATGGCATTCGGTGGCCCAGTGGATTACTTCATCAACACAGTCTTCAACTACCCCACGTTGGCTGAATGTTATAAGACAGCAGCTTTTGATGGTATTAATCGTTTAGGATAGGAATGGTGACATCGCTTCCTGAGACCTATCATGAGGCTGGTTAGCTTGAGAAAAGCCTCCAAATTCCAGCCCATTTCTTACGTAAATCTTAAGAGAACTTGTGGACAGGTCATATTTTATGTTTCTCTAACATCAGAGGGATAGAATACAGAAAGAGTGAAATTTTACCTATACCTGGAGGCTAAAATGAAAACTTTCACCAAACCGTCAGATAACGAACTTCGACAGCGATTATCCCCATTGCAATATGAAGTTACACAACATGAAGGCACCGAGCGCCCGTACTCGAACGAATATTGGAACAACAAACAGGCAGGCATCTATGTGGATGTTGTTTCAGGCGAGCCATTGTTCAGTTCGCTCGATAAATATGACTCCGGCACAGGCTGGCCAAGCTTTACAAAGCCATTGGAGCCGGAAAATATTTCCAGCCACACCGACTATAAGCTCTTTATGGCTCGCACCGAAGTGCGTTCGAAGCATGCCGATTCACACCTGGGTCATGTCTTCGACGATGGTCCTGCTCCCACCGGTTTACGCTACTGTATGAACTCCGCCTCGCTGCGCTTTATCCCCGTGGAGAAACTTGAAGAGGAAGGCTATGCAGAGTATCTTTCCTTATTCCAAAATAAAAAGTAAATTACGGATTTCTACTGCCGGGGTGAGGAGATTGCTTCGCAAACTTGCC
>DAINRK010000045.1:8850-15146 GCA_036741855.1 Anaerolineales bacterium | reverse complement strand
AAACCACAGTGGCCTTATTATTTCCTGATTTTCTTTGCACCTTGCATTTTTGTAAGGATTCTAGTGAGGAGGCTTTAATTTGTCAATACAAATTTGGATGACCCCTTAGCACTACTCCTCCCGACTCTGTTTAGCTCGGATTTCTCTTACATTTTGCAAATGCGCGGGTGATAAAATTCTCTACTATGCTCCCGGATTTCCGCGTTCGTCAACGCGATTACTTATTGGAAATAACCCGCGCGCTCACTCAGGAACTCGATCTTGAGAAGTTACTCGCGCGCATTTTGAAGATTGCCATCGAAATGCTGGCTGGCCAGGCAGGGATTATTGCGCTTAAAGAGCAGGAAGGCTGGCGCGTCGCGGCCGCCCACGGAATTGCTCCCGCTTTTTTGAGTTACCTTACTCCGTTACTCGCAGAAGAAAATGTTCGCGAGCTAAATGTGCGTGAACTCAACCGCATGTTGAAGGAACTGACATATACGGTCAGCATGGGCCTTCTCAACGGCACAGCTCTTCCTCTTGCCACGCATGGTCAGGTCATTGGGGTCATTTTCATTTTTCGTACTTATCCTGACTTATTCACTCCGGATGATCGTGTGCTGTTGCAGTCATTTGCAGACCAGGCTGCTATTGCGGTCTATAATGCGCAGCTTTATGGTCAAGTCTCTTATGAGAAACAGCGTCTCGACGCGCTCCTGGACTCGGCTGCAGATGGGATTCTGATCCTCAATGCAGATCTCACGATTGAACGTGTAAATGATGCTTTTGAGAGAATTTACGGGAAGACTCACGATGACCTTGTAAATGTTCCCCATGCTGAAGTGATTCGTTGGGTCAGCGACCCTCAAGGTGCCACGTTAAACGAAGCTATTGCAAATGGATGGCCACTTACTCCCAATGCGACACTCTATGTAGAAGGTGACCTTGAACGTGACCTGCCTCCGCCTCTGCCGGTCGGAGTTACTTATGCACCCTTGCTTTCCCCTGAAGGCAAACTTCGGAACGTTATTGTTAGCGTGCGTGACATCACACATTTTAGAACAGCCGATGAAATAAAAGCCACGTTCATTTCCATTGTCAGCCATGAACTGCGTACACCTGTTACCCTCATCAAAGGATACGCCTCCACGCTGAGGCGCGATGATGCAAAATGGGACAAACCGACCATCAGCGATTCACTGGCGGTCATCGAAGAAGAGGCAGATCGCTTGAGCAAGATGATCGACGATCTGTTAGATGCATCGCGTTTGCAGGCTGGTGGGCTCAGTCTCAACCGGGCAGATGTATCGCTCCCGAGCCTGGCGAATCGAATTGCCGAAAGGTTCGGGACGCAATCAAAGAAACATACCATTGAAACGGAATTCCCTGAGAAATTTCCGATTGTCCTTGCAGATGAAAATCGCATTGAGCAGGTAATCATAAATCTTGTTTCCAACGCGCTTAAATATGCCGCCACGGGCGTGATCAGAATCAGCGGCACAGTACGTTCTGAGCAAGTCATTATTTGCGTGAGCGACGAAGGACCCGGCATCGAAGCCAAGGATTTGCCGCATATCTTCGATCGCTTCTATCGCTCGACGAAAGCCGTTAAACATACGAAAGGCGCTGGGCTGGGACTCTATCTTGCGCGCGCGATTGTCGAAGCGCATGGCGGTCGCATTTGGGCGGACCCGAAACCTGATTCCGGAGCACGGATCTGTTTCTCTCTGCCGCGCTAAACCTCACCCCTAACCTTCTCCTCCAAAGAGAGTGGAATTTCTCGGGGTGGTAAAATCAAAATTATATGGAATCAACTGTCTGTGAGACTAAATCGAATCAATCCAAAGGATGCACTGAAACATGGCAAACAAAGTCCTGCCTCGTAATAAGATCGACAAGAAATTCACGTGGAACGCCGAGAGTGTTTTCCCCTCGATTGCTGCATGGGAAAAGGAAGCTGCAAAAGTCATTGAAGATATATCCAAGGTAAAGCAATATCAGGGGCGGCTGGGCGAAAGCGCCGAAATTTTGCTCGAGGCAATGAGTATTTCCGAACAATTAATTCTGCGTGCCTATAAACTGTATATGTATGCAAGTTTTTCCTATGCGGTGGAAACAACGAATCAGCAAGCGGGCGGGTTGCTCGGAAAGGCACAGGGCATCTTTGGGCAGGTTGCATCTGCTATAGCATATTTGCAGCCAGAAACTTTGGGGATTGGAAAAGACAAACTTGATGAATGGATGAGCCACCCTTCGGGTGAAAAACTGGTAGTGTACCGCCAGAATTTTGAAGACTTATTCCGCCAGCAAGCACATGTGCGTTCTGCAGAGGTAGAGGAAATCTTAGGAATGGTAAGCGATCCATTAGGCGGTGCGTACAATTCTACAAGTATGCTCACGAATGCAGACTTCAAGTTCAAGTCCGTTAAAGACAGCAAAGGTCAAATCATCGATATAACACAGGGGAATTACGACACACAACTCATGCATCTTCCAGACCGTAAAGCCCGTAAAGCCGCGTATGAAACTTATATGGATAGGTATGTAGAGCACAAGAACACACTTGCCAGCAATCTCGAAACATCAATCAAGGCCAATGTGTTCAATATGCGCGCACGCAAACATGAGACTACCCTGTCGGCATCGCTTTTCAATCTAAACATCCCAACCGATGTTTTCCATAATCTGATCAACACCTTTAAGAAAAATCTGCCAGTCTGGCACCGGTATTTTGACATCCGACGTAAAGCACTTGGGCTAAAGAAACTCACATACTATGACATGTGGGCCCCCATTGCGAAGAAAAAAGTGAAAGTGCCATATGAAAAAGGTGTGGAATTGATTTGCGAAAGCCTTGCCCCGATGGGCAAGGAATATGTAGATATCGTCAGCAGGGGCTGCCTGAAAGACCGCTGGGTGGATGTTTATCCGAATCAGGGTAAGAGCCATGGCGCGTTTTCATCGGGTGCGCAGGGAACTCACCCATTCATCATGATGAGCTACACTGATGAAGTGACCAGTATGAGTACCCTCGCCCACGAGTTAGGTCACTCAATGCACTCGTATCTCACCTGGAAGAATCAGCCTTTTGTTTATACAGGTTACTCGTTGTTCGTTGCAGAAGTGGCATCCAACTTCCACCAGGCAATGATGCGAGGTTATTTGTTCAATACAATCCGTGACAAGAATTTTCAGATTTCATTGATTGAGGAAGCTGTGGGCGGAAACTTCTTCCGTTATTTCTTCCAAATGCCAACCCTCGCGCGCTTTGAACTCGAGACTCACCAACGCGCTGAACGCGGCGAGCCGCTGACTGCCGATTCATTAATTGATTTGATGGCCGATCTGTTTAGTGAGGGATTTGGGCCGAACTTTGATATGGACCGTGAGCGCGTTGGTATGACTTGGTCCACGTTCCCACATCTATTCCAGGATTATTATGTATATGCTTACGCAACAGGAATTTCTGGTGCACACGCTCTAGCTGGTAGAATCTTGCGCGGCGAACCGAATGCAGTGGAAGATTATCTGGGTTTCCTCAAATCCGGCTCCTCAGACTATTCATTAAATGTCCTCAAGAAGGCTGGTGTGGACATGACCTCACCCAAACCTGTTGAAGAAACCTTCGCTGTTATGGAAAATTATGTTGATCGTTTGGAGACATTAGTTGGATAGTTGTTATCTGGTCTTCTGTCCCCAGTCTCCTTGGTCTATAGTTAGAGAGTGGAGATTGTGTCAATCGTAAATCTAAAATCGGAAACTAAATAATGCCTCAAACTCAAATTGCCTGTCCACGTTGTCGCCAGATGATCTCGGCGAATATTGAACAACTTTTCGATGTTACCCAGGATCCACAAGCCAAACAAAGATTACTTGGAGGAATATCGAATACTGCTCGCTGTCCACATTGTGGTTATCAGGGGCGTCTGGCTACACCTATTATCTATCACGATGCAGACAAGGAACTCCTGCTCACATACTTCCCGCCTGAATTGAGCATCCCGCTCAATGAGCAGGAGAAGATCATTGGGCCATTGATTAAGCAGGTCATGGAGCGTTTACCCCCTGAGAAACGTAAGGGTTATTTACTCAATCCCATTCCGAACCTGACGTATGAATCCATGGTTCAAACGATTCTCAGCAAGGACGGCATCACGCCTGAAATGCTTAAAGAACAACAGGATCGAGTGTCGCTGATCGAACGACTCTTGCAAGTCACTGCAAACGATGTGCGAAGCGAGCTTATCAAACAGAACGCCAACCTGATTGATGAACAATTCTTTGCATTATTCAGCCGTCTTGCGCAAAGCGCCGCTGCAAGTGGACAGGAACCTGTTGCGCGCGCCATGGTCGAGATTCAGCAGCAGCTCCTCGAAGAGACAGAAATCGGCCGCGGGCTAAAGGAATCCGTTGGGGAATTGGAGGCAGCTCAAAAGTCCTTACAAGAGGCTGGGCAGCGACTCACGCGCGAGAAATTGCTGGAGCTTATTCTTGCCTCTCCTAATGATGCGCGTCTAAAAGCGTATGTGAGTCTGGCACGCGGTGGTATGGATTATCAATTCTTCCAATTGCTCACAGAAAAGATCGAAAAAGCTTCAGGTGACGAAAAAGCGAAGTTCGAATCCATACGCGAAAAACTTCTTGATTTCACAAATGAGTTGGATAAGCAATTGGAAGCTCGTTACAAACAGGCGCAAGATTTTATTGAATCACTTCTCAAACAAAGCGACGTTGAGAAGGCCATTCACGATAATCTGGATGGATTTACGCAGGACACCGTGGATATCGTGAACCAGATGCTGCGACAAGCCTCGGAAAAAAACGACTACGAACGAATGGGCAAATTGCAAAAGATGATGGAAATCCTACGACAGGTCTCTACTCCTCCAGAAGTTGCTTTTGTTGAACAGCTATTGGACGTCCCTGACCAGGACTCCCTTGAGAAAATGTTGGACGAGAATAAAGCACTGATTAATGATCAATTCATGGAAGCATTGATCGGGCTGGTCGGGCAGGTAGATGCAGCAGCGGGACAAGGCAATGTAGAGGCAAAAGCATTGGCTGAAAAGCTAAGCACAATTTACAAAACTGCCCTCAAGTATTCGATGAAAAAGAATATTGCATAAAAATTGGGTTCCGCACGGAACCCAATTTTTCTTCCATTGACTTAGCCGTTCATTTATTTCAGTGTACAACTGACAGTGTCGGGATTGCGAGTAGTAACACACGAATATTCCTGTCTAAGTAACAGGGCACCTGTAGCCGTGTTATACACAGAAATCGTAGCGTCCGTCCAGAATACGAAGTCGATGGATGCCGTCCAGGTGTTGTTGGGGCATCCCATTTGTCTCGCAGTCAACCCAGGCTGCGGCTCCTCGGTCTCGACTTCAAATGGGCTTTTGCCATTCTTTGTATAATTCTCATGAACTAAGAACTGATCACCGGACGCTGAAACCCTGGGCGGATTCTGACCTGGAGCCGTATTGCCGGCTGGATTCGAGCAGAGAACGGCAGGGATACCACTGGCGTGCAGTTCCACTGTCACATCCGTATTACCAAGTCCGCCGGCAAAGCCTTCTGCAATCAGTGAGCCAAGCCTGAATTGAACGCTCGAAAGTTTGATGTTCCCGCCCGCTGACACAGTTGAGGTCAACATGGTTGTAAGTACCAAAGCTGTTAATATCGAAAGAAATTTTCTTTTCATATGTCTCCTCATATGTTGTTGAACTGATCCTATTATTTTATATAAAATGAAAACTCACTTGCTTCGATCTTTGCCTCCATTTCTTGCTGATTTGTACCACCTTATATCCAATTTATCGATTAAATCAACCTGTTGCCGAGAACCAAAAAATGCCTGATAATTGAGAAAATTGTACCCTTTTTGTCATGACGCAAAATGACGAAAAGGTTACACTTTATGGCGTCCTTAAATGGCATCTCAGAATAAATTAACCTCATCGGAAGAGCGAGAACAAGTTCTACAGGCCATCGCCGCGCTCGAAGAAAAAAGATCCCTGTTGGGAGATCAGGTTGTGGATATTGCCCTGGCCTCCATGCGGGAAAAACTGGCTGGGTTGGGTGAGGAAGCCAATGTTGTACACGAACCTCAACAACGCAAGCTGGTCACTGTATTATTTGCCGATGTCTCCGGGTTCACTTCCATGGCTGAGACCATGGACCATGAACTGGTCAGCGGTGTCATCAATTCCCTGTGGTCGAAGGTGGACAAAGCCATTGTTGATCACGGCGGCCGTATTGACAAGCACATTGGTGATGCCGTAATGGCTCTTTTTGGCACACCCACAGCCCGTGAG
>DAINRK010000045.1:0-8840 GCA_036741855.1 Anaerolineales bacterium | reverse complement strand
ATTCAGGCTGAAGTCCGCAACTGGAAAAAAGAATTGGCTACATTGGGAACGAATCAACCTTCTCAGGCCCGAAATATCCGCCTGCGAATCGGTATTAACACAGGTCCTGCTCTGCTTGGGACGGTCGGAACAATCGGCGAGTATACCGCAATAGGGGATACCGTGAATCTGGCCAATCGAGTGCAAAGCGCGGCACCCTTAGATGGGATCCTTATCTCCCATAACACCTACCAACACGTGCGGGGAATTTTTGAAGTTACAACCCTTGAACCAATTACGGTCAAAGGCAAAAGTGAGCCGATTCGAGTTCATACAGTCAATGGATTAAACCCTCGATCGTTCAGGATGACTACGCGCGGCCTGGAAGGAGTCGAAACGCGTACTATCGGTCGTGAAGAAGAACTGACGAAGCTAAAGGCCGCCTTTGAACAATCTGCGGAGCAACGACAAACCTATCTCGTTAACATTGTTGCAGATGCAGGGCTTGGCAAATCGCGTTTGCTCTTTGAATTCGGGAAGTGGCTCGATGTACAGAAACATCCAAATCACCTCTTCAAAGGACGCGCCACGCAGGAGATGTCACAAATCCCTTATGCTCTCCTGCGGGATATTCTCTCCCTGGAATTCAACATTCAGGATAATGATCGCGCCGCCGTTGCACGCCAGAAATTAGAGCGTGGAATTCTTGGTTTTATTGGACAGAAGAAAAAGGCAAATTTATATGCTCACTTTATTGGTCATTTAATCGGGTTCGACTTCTCCAAAAGTTCACATCTTAAGGGCATTCTCGGCGATGCGCGTCAGATACGTGATCTTGCGTTCCACTACACGACTCAGCTTTTTGCGGAAATCACCAGCCAGCAGGCCGCCGTCATATTTCTGGAAGATATTCACTGGGCGGATAAAGGCTCACTGGACCTTTTCGATCACTTCATGGCAACCAGGCCCGACATGCCCCTTTTTATCGTTGGATTAACGCGATCGACCCTCTTCGAACAGAGACCCGATTGGGGGACATCTCCAATTCAAAACCTGCGCCTAGACCTGCTCCCGCTATCTGAGAATGACTGCCGCCGACTCGTAGCAGAAATTCTGCAAAAGGTCGGCGATATCCCACCCGCGCTCACAGATCTTATCATCAAAAAGGCAGAAGGCAGTCCATTCTATATAGAAGAGCTGATTAAGATTTTGATTGAAGGCGGAGTGATTATTCGGGGCGAGGAACAGTGGACAGTGGAGATGGATCGACTCTCGGACCTGAAAGTGCCTGCCACTTTAACTGGCCTGATCCAGGCCCGTTTGGATAGTCTCAACACCGGCATCCGCGAAACATTACAGCAGGCCTCCGTCGTAGGGCGAATCTTCTGGACCAATGTCCTTGAGAACATGCGTAACCCGGAGACGCAAAATATGGCGTCTTCCAGCGCGATTTATGATAAGTTGAATGCCTTAAGAGCAAAAGAATTGGTATACAGATACGAAGATTCAGCCTCTTCTGAAATGCCAGAATACATCTTTAAGAACACCATTTTGCATGATGTGACATATGAAAGTGTGCTTCTAAAATTACGCCCAATTTATCACTTGCAGGCCGCGGAGGGTTTGATTGAAATAAGCGGTGAACGCGTTAGTGAATATGCAGGACGGGTAGGTGAACATTATGAGCGTGCTGGCGAGTGGCTGGAGGCCGCTGAATGGTATGCTCGTGCAGGCAGACAAGCACAGGATACCTACGAACCAGATGCGGCTATTGATTATTACCAAAGAGCATTAGCATTTCTGAACGAACATGGCGGCCCGGAACAAGTCCCTCAGAGGCTTGGAATATGTTCCAGGCTGGGCGAGGTCTTGAACTGGAAGGCACGCTATACTGATGCTGTAGAAATTTATGATCTGATGTTAAAGATCGCAGAAGAAAGTGGGAATCTTGTGGCCCAATCACGTGCCCTGCGAGGACGTGCAACTTCTCTAGGCTATTTGGGAGACCATCGCGCTTCTCTTCAAAGCGCGACAAGCGCTGAAACTCTCGCGCGAAATGCGGATGCCTCCATGGACCGTGCAAAAGCTTTATGGACTCAGGGCTCGGCGAGATTCAGATTGGGCGATTCACACACTGCTTCATTATTGGGTCAACAGGCTCTGAAGATTGCCGCCGATTTGGATGATCGTAATGAAATGGCAAGATGTTTGAATCTGCTTGGGGCGGTGCAATACGTATCGGGCGATTACGAGCAAGCAGAAGGCTATTGGACGAGCGCATTGAAGATCTTTGAGGAGCTTGGTAACAAACAGCAGGGAATGGATTTATGGAGCAACCTGGGTGTCAGTGCAGATGGACGCGGCGACTATGATACCGCCTTCCAAAGATATAATAGCGCTTTGGAGATTGCCCGCGAAACTGGGTATCGAGATGGGGAAATCGTCTTTCTTTCAAATCGGGGGATCGAACAGGTGGCGCTCAAGAATTATGCAGCAGCCGAATCCGATCTTCGAGAGGTGATTCGGATGGCAGGAACTACCGGGTCATGGTGTCTTCCCAACACATTCAATTATTATGCCGAAGCCCTGCTGGGACTTGGCAAGGATGTAGAGGCGGTTTACGCTGCACAACAGGGGCTGGCGTTGAGCATCGAAGACGGAACTCCGGAAAATATTGGTGGCGCCTGGCGAGCTTTGGGAATAGTAGCCGGGAAGATTGGTAAGACGATCAGAATTAAAGACAAGGAAACACGTCAGTCCATCGATTATGACGCCCGAACCGCATTTTCCAAAAGCGAAAAAATCTATGCGGAGGCCGAGATCGATGGCGAACGAGCACGCACATTACGTGAGTGGGCTAGATACGAATTGAAGCATGGCGATAAAAAGCAGGGTAAAAAGTTGTGGAAACAAGCTCGGGACCTCTTTGACAAATTAGGGGCACAGATGGAAGTGGAGCGGATGAAAGAGCTGCCAGTATAAAGTCCGTTAGGGCAAGCCATAGCTGACGCGGTAAATCACATCATTGATATAGTCACCCACATATAGCGCGTCATCGGGACCAAATAAGAGGGGTAAAGGCATAACACCTGCAGGAAAACGCACAAACCAGGAAATCTCACCTCGATACGTGTTTCCCTCAGGTGTGAGAATCACCCTCGCGATTCCAGTTTGCACATTGGGTTTGAGCCACGATCCGAAAATGGATACAAAAGCATTGCCTTTGTATTCAGCGGGAAATTTTTCACCATTGTAAAAATCCAACCCATCTGCAGAGGAATGTGACTCAAAGAATGCCACAGCAGGGACAGTATTTTCGCAGCCTGGCATATCCTGCTGATCCCAACAATCTGGATAACCATAATCTCCACCCTGAACAATGTGATTCAATTCCTCCAGAGGGGCATCCATCCCCAGATCATCGCGGCCATTGTCAGTGGCAAATAGTTCGCCCGTGGGCGGATAAAACGCGAGATCAAAAGGATTGCGCATCCCTGTTGCATAAATCTCACTCGCGCCGGTCTCGATGTTGAAGCGCAATATGGAGGCACTGCGCGGATCAGGATCATTACAGGCATTGCACGTGGAACCGACTCCGATATAGAGCCAGCCGTCCGGGCCAAATTTCAGATTGTCATTCTGATGCAATTCAAAAGGAAGATTATCAGAAAAAACTTTCTTCACATCCGCCCTGTTATCGTTGTCTGTATCGCTGAGGACTGTAATCTTTCCCTGATGAGATACGTATACATCGCCTGTAGGAATATGGACAGTCACACCCAAAGGAAAATAGAAGCCACTCGCAAAAGTAAATTGCGAATCTGCGCGGCCATCTTTATTATCATCACTTAGAATGTAGACATTTCCATCCTGCGATGTGACGAACATTCTTCCCTGGGCATCAAATGTAAAGGCCGTTGGGCGATATAAATCCGCAAATTTGATTAACGAAAAGCCAGGTTGAACTTCTGCACCATTCAATTCAATGGCTGAAGCGGGGATAGTAGGTGTAGAAGCAGGAGTTTCAGTAGATGTAGGTTGTGGAAATGGAGTTTCCGCAGGTAAGGAGGTAAATGCAACAGTTGGAGATTGCAGTGTTGCCGTGCTCGTTGCGGGTTGACATGCGACTAATATAAGCAGACCAATTATTGTAAAACAACGAGTAAGCATGATCAGATTATCTCAACCCCTCGAACAGATCTGTTTCTACGGTTCTTCCGCCGTTCACAATACTATAGGCACGATAGAAATTTCCAATACCAAATATTTTCGCTAATTCATCCGGCGACCAGCCCGAAATCGGCCCGTAGCCAGGCAGTTGGGATTTGTAGCACAGCATCGCTTTTTGAACGACACCCATAAATTTTTTGTTATCAAGGCGCGTGGTGATCTGCCAATCCTCCCAGCCAATGTGATGGCGTGTGACGCCGTCCACATTCATACGGATGCCGCCAAAAGCGTCGTTCGCTATATGGACGACATCTAATGAATCTACCATGTAATAAAATTTGGAAACACGATGCGAGGATTGTCCATCGGCAGCTTTGAATTTGTCATCAGCGGCACACACGAGAGCGCCCATCGCGAATTGCGATAGCGCGATATGATCAGGATGCCCATAATTCCCATCGGGCGGAAATGTAACGACGACATGCGGCTTGATACGGCGAATGTGGCTGACTAACTTCTTAGTGAGCTCTTGAGGATCGGCTTGATCAACATCACCGTCGATGATATCGAGATAACTTACTTCACGAAGTCCCAAATTCTCAGCTGCGCAACTTAATTCAGCTTCACGGATCTGGGCGACTCCTTCCACGCCTGGATTGGGTCCCTCCGAATCGAACCAGCCTCGCTCCCCGCGTGTTGCGCACACCAGATACGTTTCAACGCCTTCTGCTGAATAGCGTGCAAGAGTTGGTCCAAGCCCCAGCGTCTCATCGTCAGGGTGAGGAAAAATAGCCAGGAGTTTAAAAGGACTATCCATGATGTCTCTATGTAATTCCTTCCAACAAATCAGATTCTATTTTTCTTCCGCCAGCATTTTCAGGTTAGTCGTCACGAGCTAACTTCTGCACACGCTCAAACTCCATCATGAATTGTTCCGCGATGATGGGGTTGTACACGATAATGAGATTCTCGTCGTTTCTTACCTCGGCGTTTTGGGAAAAATTGTAGGAACCTAATACAACGATCTTTTCATCAAGGATAAAGACCTTATGATGCATTTGCCCGGCGTTGCCATCGATTCGAACATCTATTCCCGCCTGCTTGAACGGATCATACTCCGTACCTTGATTCGAAGAGATCTGTTCTTCGTCCATCACACCGGCAACGGTGAGTCCTGCCTCATCCTTTTCACGGATGATGTCGCCCAGTTCATTGGACGTAAATGAAAAAGTCAGGAAATGAATACTTTCCTTTGCACTATTCAATAGATTAACAAGTGCATTGATCACACCATCATCGGGTGAAAAATAGATATCAATCCTTGTATCATCGATCGTCACTGTCGGGTTTGGCGTTTGGCGAACGACATCCGGCCCGAACTTGTGATCTTCAAACATCTCTTTGAATTCAACAGAATAGTCCTCCGCGATCTTTGTTGAATGAATGCGCATCATGTTATTGTTGTCGTCGTATGTGCCTGAGTCTGTGAAGTTCATGGAACCAAGCCACACTTCTGACTTATCGATAACCATGAATTTGTTATGCATCAATCCATCCATGTTATCGCCCACAATTGGAATCCCCGCTTCAATCAAAGCCTGTGGATCAGAACGATCCATATTCGTGCTTTCCATGACCATGCGTACCTGCACGCCGCGTTTGTGAGCATTGATCAACGCAAAACGCACACTATTCAAACTGATGCTGTATGCGGCAACATCGATGCTCAGGCGCGCCTGGTCAATCGCATTTACAAGCGGACCATCCAACCCGCCTGTTCCTTGAGGAGACAAAGGGCTGGTTGGGTCTGTAAAGTAAAGTTCAAACCACGATCCTTTTACGCCATACCCTGCTTCCAGATCAATTGGCGTAATGTTAGTTCCTGTCGTCGGTGTGATCTCAACGCCAGGCGTCGGGATTGCTGGAACCTGACCGCACGCAGCGAGAAGGAAAGTGAGAATAAAGAGGAA
Source organism: Anaerolineales bacterium (assembly GCA_036741855.1). GTDB lineage: Bacteria > Chloroflexota > Anaerolineae > Anaerolineales > Villigracilaceae > Defluviilinea. The sequence continues at coordinate 2,721 of DAINRK010000045.1, read as the reverse complement.
GGATAGAAAGCGATTATGTTTCATGAGTTTCCTACTTTTATAGAAAAGGTTGTAATTGAGTAGCTTGGGCGCCAGCGAAGAGCATACACTACACCGCACTACGTTCGGTGTAGTGCCGGCGCACGTATACGCCCCACAATGTCGGTGGGACTGCTCAACCAACAGATTATTTTTTCAATGAGGCTTCTTTCAAGCGTTTGTTCAATACTTGAATCACAGACCAACTGACATCGGGCCGTTCGCGCAACAGACCTTCGAAACTTTTCTGATCGATACACAACGTCCGCACGTCACCGACTGCTACAAGCGATGCCATGCGCGGCTCGCGTCCAATGATGGACATCTCACCCACATAATCACCTGCCTTGCGGCGTGCAATCTCAATTTCCTGCCCGTCAAGTATGGAACACACGCGCACCTCGCCGCTCACGATTATGAACATCATATCGCCTACATCACCTTCACGCGCAATTTCATCGCCGTCACTAAACAACTCTTCATCGGCAATCGAAGCTGCCTGTTTCAAATCCATGGGCGAAAGATTTTCAAATAACGGCACGCGCCTGAAAAACAGAATTCTTTCCATCAATGATAACGTCCCGGATGTATCCATTTTGATTTCTCCGTAACTTTGCGCGAACGCGGCGCATTCACGAATCCATTCATCTTCGTCTGAAAGTAAATGGTCCCAGTTTACAGGTGCACCAGTGATATTTTCATCTTCCCATAATTGCATCAAGGGCTGAAGGGTTTCACGCCATTTTGCGCTGATCGATTCCAATGCTTCGATGACGTTTGCGCGCTGATTTGTATCGCGGGTTTGCAAGTTTTCGATTGCAGTATTCATGGCATCGCGGTCACCCAAGAGACCGATAGCACGCAGCGCGCGAATTCCATGTTGATAGGACTTGTCCTGCAGTGATTCTATCAGCAGGCCTATCGCCTCATTCCTGACCTTGATACTGACTCCATGCATCAGGGCATCGTACTCGCGCGCGCGGGACACCGATGCACGCGCAAATTCGATGATCTGTTTTGCAGGAGGCGATGGCAAATATTGAAGCGCAAGCAAGGCTCCATCTGCAGAGGATTCTTCTTGCAGCGCGCTGAGCACCGACTCCATAACAGGCGCGCCTATCCTCCCTAGCAGTCTCGCTGCTGTCTCACGTGCAGTTTTGCTTTTTAATGCTTCCAGCAAAAATGGAATCGAGTCTTGTGAATTGATTTGGGTTAGAGATGTGAGTATCGCATTTTTGACGGCCGGCTCCAGGCCTCTATCGAGAAGTTCATTTGCGAGAAAGTCAAATGCTTCCTTATCACCCCATTCTCCAAGAGCTGCAATAGCATGAAGTCGCTCATCCAAGCCACCTAACACCGCTGTGTTGCGGAGGTGGAATTTAGCCTTGGTGGTAATTTCTTCCTCACTGCTGGTCCCACTCCCGTTGAGAGAAGCGGATGTGAGCAGTGAAAGCGCAGCGCGTGTGCTGACTCTGGCATCCTCATCGTTTAGCATAGGCACAAGGTGGGTCATCAGACCACGCGAGGAGGCAGACAATGTCGAAAGTGCAGATACAGCCTCAAAACGGACATCAGACTCAGGGTCAGAAAAAGAAGCGGCGATGTCCAGCAAGGCAGAGGTCGATTTGGATTGAGATAGCGCTTTCAGACACGTGGCGCGCACAAGAGGGTCCGCATCGCTCAATCCGTTGATAAGAGCATTTGTTGATTCAGGCAATGAAAGATGACCAAGGATTTCTGCGGAGACTCGCCGCACAATGGTGTCAGAATCACGAAGTCCATTCAGCGCGGTTTGAACTGCAACAGAATCCTGATGAAAACCACCGAAGGGTTGTTCTTCACTGTAAAAAAGATTGGGCCGGCCCGCGCGCAACGCTTCGATTAGCGCATTGTTGTACCCCTGTCGCGCCTGATAAATGATATATGTGCAACATGCCGCGGCAAAGAGACCGATGAAATAAAGTTGTTGAGGGGTTAGCCTTTGTTCACCAATAATGAGGATTCCACCTGCAATGAAAGTTCCGGCTTGTTCAGGAACGCCACTGATGAACGCGCGCACCTGATCGCGCTTTTCAGGTGGGACGACATTAAACATGGATTGCCACGCCGGATCAGCAATGCCTGAGAGCCAGAGCATTTGTACGAAACGAAAGGCGACAACCACGATAAAAATGGGCGCGAGCACCAGCGCGCCAAAACCGATCAGATAAATAATTGGGAAGGCCAGAATACATGCCATGATGCCGACGCGCGCGAAGAGTCTGTTGGCAAGCAACAGTGAAGCTAGAAACGCAGCTGCTGTGCTTAGACCATTGAAGAGACCAAGGAAGGATGCAAGCGAATCTTCGTTTATATATTGTTCAGTCGCTGCACGTGAAAAGGGGAGAGAAATGGAAAAGTAAAGCATGGAGAAAAAGATTGTCGAGATCGAAATCCATGTCATCAGTTTCGAGCTGCGCACATATTGATAACCACGCTGCATTTCCTGAATAAGGGTCGGTTGTTTGCGGCGAGACCTGCTGCGCTCACTACGCTCGGGCCTGGATGCAATTTGTGTGCCTGCAAGAAGCGCGCGACTGAAGACAAAGGCCAGGAGCAAAGTTCCTGCCCAGACGAGAAGCAGGTTTTCGGTCCCAATAGCAGAAACGAGTAAACCTGTGACAAATCCACCGATGACCTGGCCCAATATGCGAGAAGCATTGA
>DAINRK010000044.1:0-15165 GCA_036741855.1 Anaerolineales bacterium | reverse complement strand
GCTGTGGACTGGCCTGATGATTGTCTCGGTGTCTATGATGAAGGACTGACATGTACGCCGGCGATCACACCCGGTTTTAGCATTATTTTGGGAGAAAACGGCAAGGAAGTGGAATACCACACAAATGAGGATGGCACCCACATTCGTCCGGCCAGTGTAGCATTGACGTGGAAACGTGAAGGTGGCTTTGCCGGGTTTTGTGACTTTATGACAATCTATCATTCCGGCGAAGTTCATGGGAACTCCTGCAAACAGGGCCAGTATGTTGAAGAGCGGCTGATCAATGTTTTGTCCAAAGCGGAAATCGCAAAACTGGATGAATGGGTGAAAAACTATGGAACTATAAGTATTGATGCATCTGATCCCAAAGGTGTTTCAGACCGTATGGTTGTTACTCTGACATTAATCGGAACCGGGAGCCAGCAGGTTCTTTCAACATCAAATAAACAGGAACTGCTGAATTTCGCACAAGAACTTTATCCGCAGTTGTATCTCAACCTCAAATAAGCAAGAGGTGCAGAATCTCGCATAAGAACTTTATCAGCGGCTGTATCAGTGAGCAAAAACTGAAGACCAGTATTTTCCCCTGCAGACTCTGCGGAGGATTTTTCTTATATAAATTCTATGTAGCTTTATTTCATTTCTTACACTCTCTCACTAAACTTTACACAATTCAATACTTTCTTATAGGAGACCAACCATGACATTCTATTTGCACCCCTATCCATATCGCCGCGTGGCTCGCCGCTGGGCTTCCAGCAATGAACGCGCGCTCGGTGTGAACATTCGCGAGGAAGATGATGCCTATATTCTTTCCGCTCTTGTTCCAGGACTCAAAGCCGAAGACTTGAACATTCAAGTTTTGGAAGATGTCGTCCGCATCGAGGGCGAATACAAGCTAAGCGGTCCTGTGGACAAGGTAGATGAGACTGAGTATCTCATGCAGGAATTGCCTCACGGTGCGTTCCATCGGACTCTGCGCCTGCCGACCGTTATCGAAGCAGATCACGTCGAAGCGAAGATCACAGATGGTGTGCTAACGCTGAGACTGCCAAAGGCAGAATCCGCTCGACCGAAGAAGATCCAGGTCACAGCCAAGTAAGAGGCGATAAGGATCCCGCCTGCGAAGCCCGCGCTTATGCGCGGGTTTTTTATTTTAATGAGCGTGTATAATTCGCCCAACCTCAAACCGGAGAAGACCGTGCGTTCAAGAACTGCCATTTTTCTTATTGCGCTTTCCATGATGGTGAATGCATGTGGAGCCGGGAGTGAATCAGCTGCCACATCCACTCCAATTCCAACAGACACACAGATTGTTCCCCCAACTCTCACGGCCACTCCTACAATACCGCTTGCAGTGTTGGTCATTCCGCCAGACCTTGACCCTGAGACATCCAACCTGTATCAGAAAACTGTATATGATCTGGCTCAGGCCTCAGGCTTTCGGTTTCAGGTGCGTAATACGCTAACCCCGGCGGATATCGAACCCGGTTTGAAAGTAGTGATCGTGCTCCCGCCGGATCCAGGGATTGCGTCACTAGCCGCTGCGGTGCCAGACGTGCAATTCCTTGCGATCAACATCCCGGACGTTACTCCAGGTGCGAATATCAGTGTGCTGGGAAATAATTCGCAATCTGATATTTCTGCATTTCTGGCGGGTTATACGGCCGCCCTCATCACCGATGATTACCGCATTGGCATGATGATTCCGAAAGATAATGCCGATGCAATCCGGGCATTAAATGCTTTCGCCAATGGTATGAAATTCTATTGTGGGGTTTGCCGACCTCTCTATTACTTTCAGTGGGCTTTCCCTCAATATATCGAAATCGGTGCGGAGGAAGATCCAGCCAATTATGACGCGTATGCAGATATCCTGATGCTGCAATATAAAGTCAGCACGATCTATCTTTATCCTGATATTGCTACTACTGATCTCATGACGTATATTGGTACAACAGGTACATCCATGATCGGAACGAAAACCCCTGAGGAGCAACCTGCAGGCTGGGTGATGACCATTCAACCGGATGTAATCAAAGCTATTCAAAATGCCTGGCCAAATCTGATCGATGGACAGGGTGGAATCACGGTTCAATCTCCTCTTGGCCTGGCAGATATCGACCCAACACTTCTTTCCCCCGGAAAACAACGCCTTGTCGAACAGACTCTACGTGACCTTCAAGCAGGCCGCATAAGTCCTTGATTTGAAATTCAGACCCCAATGGTTTTCACACAAACAAAGTGAAAAAAAATAGAAGATTTTTGTCAAAATGCAATTTTGTTGCAAACGAAACCATTAGAGTCTCACAATATTTAATTTCTTAAACCAAAACTCCCGTGAAGGTCACGAGAGCTTTGGCATCAAAAAGGAGGAGAAGAAGGAGAATAGCAAGGGGGGACTTTATGAAGTCACCCCCATGATCGAAGAAGATCTTTCGCTTCGTTGACCGTGCCCAAGCCATGCCATTGCCTTGATGACCAACACAGCAGAGTTCACAGGTTTCACAAGGCACTCATCGGCACCAGCCTGGTTGGCTTCCATGATTTCATCAACAGTATTTGCAGAAATAAGCATCAAAATCGGACCACGGCTGGCTGTGCGCAAACCTTTCAACAGGGCCGCGCGTTCAGACTTGGATAATTGCATGTCAATCAACATTAATGAAGGACCAACGAGTCGCGCACTTTGCAGGGCATCCGATACATTCGATTCAGAAAGAACAATACAATTTCTCTGGTTAAAAAGCGTATCCAAAACTGCAACGCTCTCCGGCTGATCAGAGACGATCAACACTGTGTGGAGGGGGATGGTATCTGCGTTGGACTTCCAGGCAACCATGAGGATGTTCCTTTCTTTCTTGTTAACTTGACGTGAATCAAGCCCACATGTTACACTCGAACAGCAAGCAAATTCTACAGAAAGGAGACGCACCCATGTTCGACAGCAAGACCATTTTTATCACCAGAATCGGCGACAGTGGTACTGTTGATTCGCGGAGTGCGCCTGCTCATCGTTAATTTACACGCAATGTAGATTACAGCCACGGTGCACTCGCCCGTGGCTTTTTTGTTTCTTAAGGGAGCCATGGGCAAATGCCTGTGGCGATTTTTATTTTTTGAGGAGAAAAGCAGCCATGTTCGATATTCAAACACAACTTTTTGAAGGCAAAGACGTTCGGTTGGGTCCAATTGATCATCAGAAGGATCCTGAGATTGAATCCAAATGGACGCATGATTCTGAATTCATGCGCATGATGGAAATTAATCCCGCCAGACCCATGTCGGCAGCGATCATCAAGAAGCAATACGAAAAACTCGAGAAGCAAATCGATGAAAGTAAAAACCTGTATCACTTTGCCATTCGTGCCAAAGAAGATGATCGGCTGATTGGCAAAGCTGATGTCCAGTGGATTGAGTGGACGAACGGCAATGGTTGGATTCAACTTGGCATTGGCTCCGCAGAAGATCGGCGCAAAGGTTATGGCTCTCAGGTATTGCGGATGCTGACTCGTTTTGCATTTGCAGAGTTAAATCTTTTTCGGGTGAGCGCGCGAATCCCTGAATACAATGAAGCCGCGATTGCCCTATTTAAGAAGTTCGGATTTGAGGAGGAAGTCCGCCGCCGCCAGGCCCTCGACCGCGATGGCCGCAGATGGGATCTCCTCGTCTTCGGGTTGTTAAATTCTGATTGGCAGAATCAGGCTAGGGCGTAGGAGGAAGCGATGAGAGATTTATTTCGCGGAGAACTTGTCCGCATCACATCCGAAGAACCTGAAGCGCGCGCCAAAGTGGAAGTCTTTTGGCAGCGCGATACCGAATTCCATCGCCTTGCAGATGCTGACCCCACGAGAATGGAATCAGAGAAGAAACTCAGGGAGTGGTTTGAAAAACAGAACGAGAATGGTTTCAAACCCGAACGATATTCCTTCGCTGTTCGCACTCTGGCAGAGGACCAACATATCGGTTTCTTTGTCCTGTGGCTTGACCTGATACATAACGAGGCCTGGGTTGGGATTGGCATCGGTGATCGCGAATTCTGGGGCAAGGGCTATGGCACGGACATGATGAAATTGTGCCTGCAATATGCGTTTACTGAATTGAATGTGCATCGCGTCTCACTTGGTTTGCATGAATATAACCCGCGCGCGTTGCGATCCTATGAAAAGGCTGGTTTTCGCCTCGAAGGACGAACCCGCAAAGATTTGAATCGCGAAGGCAAACGATATGACTCACTTTGGATGGGTATCCTGCACGACGAATGGATGCAGATGCAAAATGGAGATCAGCAATGAACGATATATTGAAGGGATCCCTGGTGCAATTGGGCGCGGTTGATCCTGAAGAATACAGCAGAGCCTTTTCGCAGTGGAGGCGTGACTCTGAATTGATGCGCCTCATGGATACCAGCGAGGTTATGCTTCGTTCGCAAAAGGATTCACAAAAATGGATCGAAAAGGAACTCGAAGATCAAGATGTCAATCAGTACATGTTTACTATTCGGACGTTGACAGAGGATAAATTCATTGGCGATATTGGTTTGTATGTTGTCAATTGGTCAGGAAGGGACGCCTTTGTTGGCCTTGGTATTGGCGAACGTGATTTTTGGGGCAGAGGTTATGGCACCGATGCCATGAAGGTAATTCTGCGCTACGCCTTTATGGAAGTCAATTTGAAGCGCGTTACGCTGACCGTATTTGAATACAACCCACGCGCCGTCCGTTCTTACGAAAAAGTAGGCTTCCGCCACGAAGGACGCCAGCGAGGATTTCTAAACCGCGAAGGAAAACGATGGGATATGCTCTTTATGGGTATCCTGTGCGAGGAGTGGATGAATCTGCAAAAGAAGGAAAATATCTAAGGAAAATATCTGATGAAAGCGCGCGGCTATGAAGGAATGCACGACTTGTATGCCATGCTCGATCTATTGGCTGATGGACGCAAGGCTGATAACGGTACCTATTACGTCCATCGAGGTGATTTACAGTGGTGGCTGTTTTACACCGATGTGCCTCAGGAGACCTGGCAATCTCAAATCCGTCTTTGGATCGACCACGATGATCGCTTGATGGGTTGGGCTTTGCTTTCACTGGGTGAAGATGCCTTCGATGTTTACGTTTCTCCGCATTTGCGCGGCGAAATGCTTGAACATGAAATGCTTGCCTGGGCAGTGGAGCAAATGTCCGCCCTCTATAGCCTGCAAAATGTTTGGGTTGCAGCGGATGATGCAGTACGCATTCGCTGGTTCGAAGAGAATGGATTCAAACCTGAGCCGGAGCATTTCCTTCAGTTCAAGCGGTCGTTATCTGGATCTTTGGATGGGCCTTCCTTACCTGAAGGATTCAGCCTGCGGACTTCGCGCGGTGAAGAAGATGCACGGCTTCGCTCCGTGACGTCACATGCAGCGTTTGGGTCAGGCAAATCGTTTGAAGAGTACTGGCCGCGTACACTACGGTTTATGCAATCACCGGTCTACGTGCCCGAACATGAAATATTGGTCGTTGCACCAAACGGAGAGATCGCCGCATTTTGTATCATCTGGACAGACGAACTCAATAAGATTGGGCATTTCGAGCCGGTGGCTACGCATCCAAACTTTCAGCGGATGGGCCTGGGGAAGAGTCTGCTTTTCGAAGGCATGCGCAGGCTCACGTCCGAGGGCATGAACGAAGCTGATGTCTGTACGAATCATGATAACCTGGCCGCGATCGGTTTATATGAGTCGGTTGGTTTTCAAAAAGCCAAACGATTATTGACCTATAGGAAAAAGAGGACAACATGAATGCAACACTTGCAAAGCAACAAGTTCTTCCACTGCCTGCCGGCTATACCGCGCGCGGTGGAAATATCGATGATTACAAAATCACTTTCGATCTGCTCAATGCTCATTCACAATATATGAATGGATGTGATGACTTGAATGATCCTGAATTGCTTCGTCTCGATTGGCAGAACGATGGTTTCGATCCGGAGACCGACATGCGCATGGTCTTCGCGCCAGATGGTTCGCTAGCCGCGTTTATTGAGTGCTGGATGACCCAGGAGCCGCCTGTGCATCCGTGGATCTTTGGCTGTGTGCATCCCGTTCATTGGGGCAAAGGAATCGGAGGTCATATTGTCACTTGGGCAGAGGATCACGCGTATCTCGCACTCGAAAAATGTGATCCTGACTTGCGTGTGGCACCGCGTTCCGGTACGGAAGCGCACAACCAAAAGGGTGTTGCTCTTTTTGAAGGGTTGGGATGGAAGCATATTCGATCTTGGTATCGCATGGTCGCAGATTTGAACTCTGTTCCCGAAGTCCCTGCATTCCCCGATCGAATCATTGTGCGTCCTTATGATCCTGAAACGGAAATTGAAGCGGTCTATCGAACGTTCGTGGATACGTGGAGGGATCATTTTGGATTTGTGGAACAACCCTTTGAAAAAGGCTTTGCAGAATACAAGCACAACATGATTGAGGAACCGGGCTATGATCCGCGTTATTGGTTTGTTGCCATGGATGGTAACGAAATGGCTGGCATTTGTATTTGCCGCCCTGAAGACCCTGAAGATGCTGAGGCTGGCTGGGTGAGTGAATTGGGTGTGCGACGCGCCTGGCGTAAACGCGGGCTTGGATATGCCCTGCTCAAATATGCCTTCGCCGCCTTCTATGCCGATGGAAAAAAGCGCGCTGGTCTCGGTGTGGATGCAAACAGCCTCACTGGCGCGTTGAAGTTATACGAAAGCGCAGGGATGCGCGTTCAGCGTCAGTTCAACCAGTACGAAAAAGAAATGCGCCCTGGCAGAGAGTTGGCTGTGGAATCGTTATAAACTGCACGGAAGATATGAATGGATGAAAAATGAACACATCAACGAAGACAATCGAAACAATACTCGATACAGGCTTGAAATTACGCCCTGCTCAATCGACGGACCTCAAACCTGTCACCCAGCTTATCCTCGATGTTTGCACTGCGGAGGGCGACCCAACCTTCGCTGTCACATCCGAAGAACTTGAGCATGAATGGAAAAACCCGGGATTCGATTTGGAAAAAAACGCCTGGGTTGTGGAGAACGAGGATGGGCGCATTGTTGGCTATGAAGAATTCAACGATCGGCATGCACACGCATCCCTCATGGGAGACGGATATGTTCATCCCGAATTTATGGGGCGCGGGGTTGGCACAGCCATGTTACGCGCACTAGAAGATCGTGCGCGTGAAGAAATGCAGCTCGCAGAATCTGATCTGCGCGTCTTCATCCGCAATGGCATGGCCATCGGAGACACGGTCGCGCGTGAAATGCATGGGCATGAAGGCTACAGGCCGATCCGCTATTCGTGGAGGATGGAGATTACTCTTAATGAGGCGCCTCCCGCCTCACAACTTCCCACTGGGATTGAACTGCGTCCATTCGTGAAGGAGCAGCATGATCAGGCCGTCTTCGAAGCACATGAAGAAGCCTTCAGTGATCACTGGGGGCATACGCCAGGGACATACCAGAGATGGCAACATCATTTTGAGGACCGCGACCGGTCACTCTGGTATATCGCCTGGGACGGTGACCAGATTGCAGGGTATTCGCTTTGCCGTTATCGGATGGGAATCGGCTATGTCGGCACATTGGGCGTCCGACGCGCCTGGCGTAAACGTGGTTTAGGTGAAGCACTATTGCTACATTCTTTCAACGAATTCTACAAACGCGGCACCAGGACCATTGGTCTCGGTGTGGATGCAGAGAATCCTACAGGGGCGACCCGTTTATATAAAAAAGTGGGAATGCATGTTGCCTCGGAATATGTAATCTATGAAAAGGAATTGCGCGAAGGTCGTGAAATTGAAGAATAATTTATCTGAAAACGCCCCGCAGGCTTTTGAAAATCGACCCTGCTTCGAGATCAAACCTGCGGGACGATAAACGAAGGAATGAACATGAACACACAACTTCAAAAAGAAAACATCTTTGAATTGCCAGAAGGCTTCATGGCGCGCGGTGCAAATTGGAACGATGTCGAACCGGCCCTTGCGCTCTTCAACCGCTGGTCCCGCTCTGTGATCGGACGGGATGAGATTATTGATCCGCAAGCCGTGCGCAATGAATGGAAAGCGCCAGGTTTCGATCTGGCTAATGATACACGTGTGGTTTTCGCGCCGAACGGTCAGATGGCTGGCTACATTGAAGTGTGGACCATCGTAAAGCCACCCATCCACCCAGGGATTTGGGCACGTGTCGATCCTGATTATGAAGACATGGGTATCGGCACATGGATGATGCAATGGGCCGAACAGCGCGCAATGCATGCGCTCGAGAACTTGCCCGCGGAACTCCGCTTTGCGCCGCGTATGCACCTATACCGCGAGGCCGAAAAAGCAAGGAAATTGTTCGCAGACATGGGCTATCATTACATCCGCAGTTCGTACCATATGCGTATCAACATGGATACGCCTGTGCCCGAAGCGCAGTTCCCCGAAGGCATTACGCTCCGCACCTATAACCCGGAGACAGATGCCGAAGCCGTTTACCGCGCGGAGGTGGAATCGTTCCGCGACCACTTCGGCTTTTTGGAAGAACCCTTTGAGGAAGGGTTCAAGCGCTTCAAGCATTTCATGATGGAGTACGAAGGGTTTGATCCATCGCTCTGGTTCCTTGCCATGGATGGAGATGAAATTACCGGCATCAACCTCTGCCGCCCTCATGCCCATGATGATCCTGATCTCGGCTGGGTGGGGACGCTGGGTGTGCGCCGCCAATGGCGAAAGCGTGGCATTGGGCTTGCTCTCCTGCAGTATTCCTTTAACGAGTTCTATCGGCGCGGCAAACGCAAAGTTGGGCTAGGTGTAGATGCCCAAAACCTGACCGGTGCGTTGCGCCTTTACGAAAACGCGGGCATGCACGCCCATCAGGCGCATGATCACTACGAAAAGGAAATTCGTGCGGGTACTGAAATCAGTGTACAATCCCTCGAGTAAAAATCGATTTTCAAGGAGTCACCATGAACATACGCTGCTCTTTTTGTCAGACGCCATACACGCTTAGCCGCATCGAAATGATCGATGCTTTGCAGGAAATGGACGCGCAAAAATTGAATCACTACGACGCGCACTGTCCACGTTGCAAACGCGCTACGCCCATTCCGCGCGCCCGTTTAGAAATGATGATGCCAAAATGGCGCGAGGAACTGAAAAAATTGGAAGTGGAGTTGAAGGAGAATCCACAGTTAGCCGCGCCAACGTCTGTGTCTGCGCCTGAGGCGGCTCCTGTTAAACAATCCGAATCGGGCCCTGAACCGGTCCCCGCGAAAGCAAAAGCCAAAGGAGATACCAAAGCCAAACCTCCATCAAAGGAACAGGTTGGGCAAAAACCTGCTGCAAGAGCTGAGTTGGGTAAAAAACCACCTGCCAAAAACACTCCTTCACAGGGAAAAAAGCGAAACAGATGAGCATCCGCGCCGTCTTATTCGACATGGGCGGGGTCATCGTTCGCACAGAATATCAGGCGCCGCGTCAGCATTTGGCTGAAAGGCTTGGTATGGAGTACGATGACCTCGTCAAGATTGTATTCGACAGCGATTCGGGCTACAAAGCATCCATTGGCGCGATCACAGCCGAAGAGCACTGGGCATCAGTGTTGAAAAAGCTGAAGCGTCCCGCCCCTGAAATGGACGCCATTCGTCATGAATTCTTCGCGGGTGACATCATCGACCGAACGCTAATAGATTTTCTACGTTCTCTGCGCGGTACATACAAAACCGGAATCATCTCCAACGCATGGGGTGATTTGCGCGAATATATCTTAAGGGAAAAGTTCGACGATGCCTTTGACCATATGATCATCTCTGCAGAGGTAGGCGCGGTCAAGCCCGACGCAAAGATCTATCAGATTGCTCTGGAGCGGGTTGGAGTGAAACCGAAAGAGATAGTGTTTGTGGACGATTTCGCGATCAACATCGAAGGCTGTGAAAAGGTCGGCATCAAGGGAATTCTATTTAAAGATCCGACTTCTGCCATCAAGCAATTGAAGGCCTTATTATAGGCAGCTGCCCTTTCGGTGATTGGGCGGTTGTAAGATACCTAAAGGCAGAAAATGTTAACTCAAACAAAAAAAATAATACGTGACCTGGGAGATGGATTAATCCTCCGTCATGCTTCCCTTGAAGACGCGGATGCATTATCCCAATTCAATGGTCAGATTCATGCAGAGAATGAAGTGGATAGACCATATCTCATAGCGTGGACGCGCGATCTGCTTACACGTCCGCATCCGACACTTATGCCAGAGGACTTCACCATTATCGAGGAGTCCTCCACAGGGCGGATCGTTTCTTCGTTGAATCTGATCCCGCAAACGTGGAGTTACGAGGGTATCGAATTTGGCGTGAGTCGCCCTGAACTGGTAGGCACACTGCCGGAATATCGCGGCCGCGGCCTCGTACGCATTCAATTCGATGTGATTCATCAATGGAGCGCAGAGCGCGGACATATGGTTCAGGCCATCACGGGCATTCCATACTTTTATCGGCAGTTCGGCTATGAGATGGCGATTGACCTGGATGGGCGGCGTTTCGGACATGAAGCGCACGTGCCAAAATTGAAGGAAGGCGAAGAGGAATCCTATCACATTCGCCTTGCGAAGGAAGCAGATCTGCCGTTCATCGCCAGAACCTATGATGAAATTCGCAAACGGAGCATGATCGTTTGTGAACGCACACCGGAGATATTCCGTTATGAATTGGGCAGACAGGATATTGAACATGCCTTTGCCCGGACGTGTGTCATCGAAGATAAAACAAGTGAGCTGGTCGGTTATCTCATACACTTGTCTTTTGTGAGTAATGGAAGTCTTACATCATTTCTGTACGAATTGAAATCTAGCGTGTCATGGCTGGAAGTGACTCCGTCAGTCGTGCGCTATCTCTGGCAAACCGGACAGGAATACGCGAAGCGCGATGGCAAGCCTTGTCATTCATTTGGTTTCGCGCTCGGTGAGGAACATCCGGCTTACGAAGTGATAAAAGGTCGCCTTCCTGAAGTGCGCGGTTCGTACGCATGGTATATGCGCGTGGCCGATTTGCCAGGTTTTTTGAAGCACATTAAACCCGTGCTTGAAAAACGATTGACTGAGTCCATTGCACCCGGACACAGCCGTGAGATCAAGGTCAGCTTTTATCGCGGCGGATTGCATTTTGTGATTGAACATGGGCATATCAAAACCATCGAACCATGGAAGCCAACGCCGAATGATGAAGGAGAGATCGCCTTCCCCGGCCTGACCTTCCTGCAAATCCTCTTTGGCTATCGCAGCTACGAAGAGCTGCATTACGCGTTTCCCGATTGCTGGTCTGACAGTGAAGAGGTACGTGCGTTAATTAATATTCTCTTCCCTAAAAAACTCTCGAATATTCACCCAATAGCATAGTCTCGCCCGCCCTTTATATTTAAAGAGGGCAGGAGGGCCTGGAGATAAAAATGAGAATCCTATTCCGAACAAATAAGCTCTGGCACAAAGGAGACATAGTTCCTGCCTGATATTGCCGCAGTTCCCTTTTGACAATCCTTGTAAAGAATTGCGGTTTCGCCATAGCGGATGATATTTCCGCGCTAACTTTACAAAGGTAAATATGTTTCACAAATTGAAAGTAGATGCAACGCGAGTCTATCTCTTTATGGAGATGGCTACCGCGGTGTTCACGTGTATGGTTTTTGTAACGAATTCACTATATGAAGTCACGATAGCCGGACTGACACCTTTACAACTTGTGCTGATTGGAACAACACTGGAGGTATCCACATTTGTATTTGAAGTACCCACGGGCATCGTTGCGGATGTCTATTCGCGGCGACTCTCCATCATTATCGGCTATTTCCTGGTGGGATTGGGCTTTCTGGTCGAAGGCTTTTTCCCGTATTTCCTGCCGATTGTTTTAGCGCAGGCGATCTGGGGATTGGGCTACACCTTTACCAGTGGCGCCAAGCAAGCCTGGATCACCGACGAGATCGGCGAGGAGAGCGCAAACAAGTTGTTCATCAGAACTGGTCGCTTCGGTGCGTTCGCGTATCTGTTTGGACTGGGAGCAACGATGTTGATCGGCGCCAACAATGTCGCACTTTCGATCCGAGCCGGAGGGATTGGCATCCTTTTGACGGGTATTGCCCTGGCACTTATCATGCCGGAAACGGGTTTTCACCCAACGCCCAAAGAGGATCGCAACACCTGGCAGCATATGTGGTATGTGTTCAAACAGGGCGTAGGTGCGGTACGCTCGCAGCCAAGACTCGTCAACATTGTGTTCATTGGCCTGTTCTACGGATTGTACAGTGAGGGCTTCGATCGCCTGGGCGTGAAGCTTCTGCTGGATAACTTTCAGTTGCCGATTTTGTTTGGAAGCAATCACGTGGCTTTCTTTGTCGGTCTGGAGGTGATCGGGACGATCCTGTACATTTACGCGATTCGCTTCGTGGAGAAGCGTCTCGATACGAGTAGTTCTTCCGCTATAGGCCGGTCTTTGTTCCTTGTGACAGGTTTGATCACTGTTGCTCTGCTGAGTTTTGCATTCTCGCCCATTCTTGCTTTGGCTGTACTTTCGATGATGGCTGTCAATATATTGCGCGGCATCAGTGGGCCATTGCAATCCACATGGATAAACCAGAAGCTTGATTCGAGAGTGCGCGCCACTATTCACTCTATGTTTGGACAGGTGGATGCCATTGGTCAAATCACCAGCGGACCCACTGTAGGCCTGATCGCTAATGCGCTTTCAGTGAAATTGGCCGTCGCCATATCGGGGCTGCTGCTTTCACCCGCGTTGCTCTTTGTGCGGCGAGTCAACTCTCAGTCCACGGGTAAAGCGGAGGCTATAGTCAGGCCTGCGCTCGTTGATTAAAAAGATGACAAGGGTTGTCGAAAGATGGACGGCCCTTGTCATTTCTGATTCTAAATTAGACTAAGCAAGCAATAAGAGCAGAACATGTTTAATAAGTTGAATGTAGCTCCAACAAAAGTTTATCTTTTTATCGAATTCAGCGCGTCCATGTTTTTCTCGATGATGTTCGTCGTCACATCGCTGTATGAGGCAACTGTCGCCGGACTGAGTCCTGTGCAGCTGATCCTCGTTGGCACAACGCTTGAGCTATCAGCGTTTGTGTTCGAAGTGCCAACAGGTATTGTCGCGGATGTGTATTCACGACGGTTGTCCATCATCATTGGCTATATCATCATGGGAATTGGCTTCCTCCTGGAAGGCTTTTTTCCGTTCTTTGCTACGATCCTGCTCGCCCAAGCCATCTGGGGACTCGGTTATACGTTTACTTCAGGAGCCACTCAGGCATGGATCACAGATGAGATCGGTGAAGACGATGCAAATAAACTTTTCCTGCGTGCAACGCAAGTTGGCTTGTTTGCGTCACTGATTGGCATGGGGCTCGCTTCATTTGTTGGAGCGAATAATGTTGCCCTGCCTATTCAAATCGGCTCACTGGGTGTGATTGTCATTGGTATCATCCTCATGCTCATCATGCCTGAGACGGGTTTTCATCCCACACCGCGCGAAGATCGCAACACCTGGCAGCACATGTGGCATACATTCAGACAGGGTGTGAGTGCAGTCCGTTCGAAGCCGCGCCTCATCAATATTGTTTTCATCGGTCTGTTTTATGGCATCTATAGTGAAGGCTTTGACCGTCTTTGGGTCAAGCATTTGCTCGATAATTTTGAGCTACCTCTGCTTTTTGGAAATAATCAGGTCGCCTTCTTCGCGGCATTGCGCGTCACAGGCACAATTCTTACGATTCTCGCCGTCCGTTTTGTTGAGAAGCGAGTAGATTCATCAAGCCCTCTGGCCATCGGTCGCGCGATGCTCCTTGTGACCGGGATTATCTCATTTGCACTATTCGGTTTTGCGTTGTCGCCGCTGCTATTGCTTAGCCTGGGCCTTTATCTCGTCATAAGCGTCTTGCGCAATGTCCAGATCCCATTGCAGACTGCATGGATCAACCAGAAACTGGATTCTCAGGTACGCGCCACGGTTCATTCGATGTTTGGTCAGGTGGATGCGATTGGTCAGGTGATGGGCGGACCGATTGTCGCCGTGATCGCCGCGCTGGGTTCAGCGGTTGCTTCGCTTGTGACTTCGAGCCTGCTTCTGACACCCGCGCTGTTTTTTATCCGACGCGCCAATTCCCAATCCGCGAATGATGCGGAGCCAGAGCCAGCTTCTGCTGATTGACTAAATGATTTCAATTATCAGCATCCGCTGAATAACAGATAAATGCTCCACCACAACAATTAAACTAAAGTTAGTTAATTCTTATTCTTTGCCAATAGGCTATCTCCTTCCGAGTCAATAGGCACTTTCCCCATTGAATTATGCACACCTCACCTTTATAGTAAACAAAACCTGTATTGACCGAAAAGGAGTAAGAAATGAATCACAAAACTATATTGGGAGCCGTGTTCGTATTGGCTCTTATCCTAACAGCTTGTGCACCTGCACCAGCTGAACCAACTGTGACTTTGCCACCAACAGAGCCACCAGTTGAGCCATCAGTTACTGAGCCACCAGTTTCCACGGAACCACCGGTCGCTACTGATACTGCAGCCGCGGCTGAAACGCCGACAGTAGGTGTTCCGGTCACTGGTGAAGCGACAATTAATGTCAGCGAGTCAACGGAGTTTGGTCCCATCCTGGTAGATGGTGAAGGTATGTCACTTTATGTCTTTATGGCTGATACTCAGAACAGCGGTACCAGCACCTGTGGGGATGATGATGGTTGTGCTACGGAATGGCCGCCTCTGATCAGTCAGGGCAGCCCGGTTGCCGGTGAAGGCGTGGACGCGACCTTATTAGGTACGATCACGCGTGATGACGGTTCACTCCAGGTAACCTACAATGGCTGGCCGCTTTACCTCTTTGAAGAGGATACAGCAGCTGGTGATACAAATGGACAGGGCCTGGAAGAATTTGGAGGTCTTTGGTTCCTGGTCTCTCCGGAAGGTGAGGCTATTCAACAATAGAAAACTATATTCATAGAAGTGAATCAACTTGGGCGAGGTGAAATTCCTCGCCCAAGCTATTTAAAGATGAAGTTCATGCTGAGGGAAATTTATTTCGAATTCAGTTCGCTTAGCGCCAGCTAAGGAATAATCTTCACAACCATGCCCGGCCCCTGCACCGAAACCCAAACAGCC